>JAZUEA010000030.1:0-3979 GCA_045639945.1 Myxococcota bacterium | reverse complement strand
TGCTGCATTCCGGCTTTCGCGCAGACTAAATCATCTCTTCCCGATGTGGGTAAGGCTTACAAATCAGGAGCAAAAAATCCGAAAGACGCAGCTGTTGTCATTGCCATTGAAAATTATCCTGTTCTTGGCAGTGATTACACTGTGACCTATGCAACGCGCGACGGCGATGGCATGGAAAACTTTTTGGTTTACACGCGCGGCGTGCCAACTGATCGCGTTCGTCGTTTGGATACACCAACCGCAGATTCTATTTTAGAAGCGGTTAAGAATGCTGCAAACCAGGTCGAAGAAGGCGGCACGCTTTGGGTTTACTTTGCCGGTCACTCAGGCGTTGATCCGAATACAAAAGATCGCGTGTTGTTGCCGCATAATATCAGCAGTACCAATCCGAATTTTCAAAAGGATGCGGTTTCTCTCGACGCAATTCAAAAGTTAGGACAAAACTCCAAAGCTGCATCGGTGATGCTCATTATTGATGCATGCAATATGCCGTTATCAAAAGGAAAACGATTCGCTGCGCCGGCTTCGCTTTCGCTTTTGTCCAAAGTGAACGTTTGGAGCGCTACTACCGAAAACGAAACGTCCGGTCCGTTTGAGCCAGTCAAGCATGGTGCTTTCACCTACGCGGCATTGGGTGCGCTTCGTGGTTGGGCGGACGGCGAAGTGGACGGTGAGCGCGACGGTAATGTTGATGCTCAGGAAGCCACTCAGTACGTTCGCCGCTTTTTGCGTGAAATTCAGGTGACCGAGCAAACGCCTGAATACTTGGGCAACCGCGAGCTCATTTTGAGTCAGGGCAAGGAGACGCCGCCGACCGATGATGCCATCATGGACGCGCGCCGGGCTGTAAACAAATTCGAAGGCAAAGCTGAAGCCAAGGCTGAAAAGCCTTATAATCCCCGCACAAACGATGTCCTTCGGCAAACGGGCAAAGTGATGACGATTGCTGGTATACCGATGACGGTAATTTCCGGTCTTACGCTGGCTATTGGTGGTGGTATTGCGAGCGATGGAGATGGAGAAGGCGGACTCATTGCGGGTGAAATTATGGGAGGTGTCAGCCTGGTCACACTTCTTTTGGGTGCTAGCTTTTGGATCACTGCGAACTATCGTGATGCGGCTCATGGATACAGCGCGTATGTCGCGCCAACTGGAAACGGCATGATGGCTGGCTTCCGCTGGTAATCCGCAAAATCATTAGAAAATAAGGCTCGGTGATTTTCGCCGGGCCTTTTTTATTTGTGTAAGACTTTGAGTGATTTTATCGCCTCGAACGAACTGTAACAGCTGAATACGATTGCTGATATCGTAGCATCTGTTTTTTACTCCTCGTCATTTCTAATTACCGGCGTATTAGATTTTTTTAGAATTTTTGAATAAATGGCTTTAACGTTCGTTTGTGGTCGCCGATTTTAATTTATGCTGATGGTTTTGAGAGCTTTCTGATGCGTCGATTTTTGCTTTTTTTGATGGTTCTTTGCTGCATTCCGGCTTTTGCGCAGGCTAAATCATCTCTTCCCGATGTGGGTAAGGCTTACAAATCAGGAGCAAAAAATCCGAAAGACGCAGCTGTTGTCATTGCCATTGAAAATTATCCCATTCTTGGCAGTGATTACACTGTGACCTATGCAACGCGCGACGGCGATGGCATGGAAAACTTTTTGGTTTACACGCGCGGTGTGCCGAGTAGTCGCGTTCGTCGATTGGACAAGCCAAACGCAAGCGCCATCATGCAAGCTGTGACTGAGGCTGCAAACCAGGTTGAGGATGGTGGAACGCTTTGGGTTTACTTCGCCGGTCACGCAGGTGTTGATCCAAACACAAAAGATCGCATGTTGCTGCCGTACAACATCACTGCCGAAAACCCCGATTTGCAAAGAGAAGCGGTTGCTTTAAGCGCGATTCAAAAATTGGGTCAGCAATCCAAAGCAAAGTCGGTGATGTTGATCATTGATGCTTGTAACGTTCAGTTGGCCAAGGGAAAGCGCTTTGTTGCGCCGGCTTCGCTCTCGGTTCAATCCAAAGTGAGTGTTTGGAGCGCCACCACCGAAAACGAAGCGTCCGGTCCGTTTGAGCCAGTCAAGCATGGTGCTTTCACCTACGCGGCATTAGGCGCGCTTCGAGGTTGGGCCGACGGCGAAGTGGACGGTGAGCGCGACGGTAATGTTGATGCTCAGGAAGCCACTCAGTACGTTCGCCGCTTTTTGCGTGAAATTCAGGTGACCGATCAAACGCCTGAATTTGTAGGCAATCGCGAATTCATTTTGAGCCAGGGCAAAGAGACGCCGCCGAGTGACGATGCCATCATGGATGCTCGCCGCTCTGCTAATAAAAAAACGGACGATGTTCCTGTTAAAACTGAAACGAAAACGAGTACCGTGACCAAGGTTTACGAGCCCTACAATCCGCATACCAACAATCTCCTTCGCCGAACTGGCCAAGCGATGCTTGCCACGGGAGCTCTTGGTTTACTTGTGGGTGGCGTAATGATGGGTATTGGTTCTGATGATGCCGAATTTCATGACCAAGATCCGGATTTCTTTACTGAGGACGGCAAAGGTCTAATGACGGCTGGTAAATTCACATTGATTGGCAGCGGTGTTGCGATTGGTTTGGGAAGCCTTTTTTGGGGCATTGCTGCTTACCGTGATGCAGCTCATGGATACAATGCGTATGTTGCGCCGACTGGAAACGGCATGATGGCTGGCTTCCGCTGGTAATCCGCGAAATGATTAGAAATAAGGCTCGGTGATTTCGCCGGGCCTTTTTTATTTGTGTGAAAATGACTCAGGCTTGCGTTCATTGCCGATTCTGAATAAGCACGTCCGAAATGATTTTGAGGATTTTATGCGAACATTACTGTTTTATTTAATAAACATTTGCTGCCTTTCTGTTTTTGCGCAGGCTGAACCTTTACTTCCCGATGTTGGTGAAATTTACAAATCGGGTGCAAAAAATCCGAAAGATGCCGCCGTTGTCATTGCGATTGAAGACTATCCCATTTTGGGTGGTGACTACGCAGTGACCTATGCAACGCGCGACGGCGACGGCATTGAAAATTTTCTTATTTACACGCGTGGTGTGCCGAGTGAGCGTGTTCGTCGACTGGATATGCCAACGGTCGATTCGATTTTGGAAGCGGTTAAGAATGCGGCGAACCAGGTTGAGAAAGGCGGCACGCTTTGGGTTTATTTTGCCGGTCACTCTGGTGTTGAGCCCATTACAAAAGATCGCGTGCTGTTGCCGTACAACATCGGTACCAATTCGAATTTGCAGCGAGAAGCGGTTTCACTTAACGCGCTTCAAAAGTTGGGACAAAATTCCAATGCTGATTCGGTGATAATTATTCTTGATGCGTGCAACGTTTTGTTATCAAAGGGAAATCGCTTTGTTGCGCCGGCGTCGCTTGCGACAGAGCCCAAAGTGAGCGTTTGGAGCGCTGCCTCTGAAAACCAGCTTTCTGGCCCATTTGAACCCGTTCAGCATGGTGCTTTCACGTATGCGCTTTTGGGTGCACTTCGTGGTTGGGCCGACGGTGAAGTGGACGGTGAGCGTGACGGCCAAGTGAATGCAAAAGAAGCCACGCAGTACGTTCGCAGCTTTTTGCATAAAATTCAGGTAACTGGACAAACTCCTGATTTTATTGGCGATTTTGATCTGGTCTTAAGCCAGGGCAAGGAGACGCCACCGACTGAAGAAGCAATTGTGAGCGCTCGTCGCAGTGCTTTGAAAAAAACGGCTAAAACTCAAGCAGTGACGGAAGTTGCAGAGGGGTACAATCCTCATACCAACCGCGTTTTGCGCAACACGGGTATTGCTCTCACCGCTGTGGGCGGTTTGGGTATTCTGGCGGGCATAAGCAGTTTGATTGTGGGGACTGTTCAAGATAGCGTTGATGAATTTTCATTCAACTGGTTGAAAATCGAGTTAAATGATGGCTCGACCGCCAAAACAGTGGGTACTTACTCGCTTGCGATTG
>JAZUEA010000029.1:0-2351 GCA_045639945.1 Myxococcota bacterium | reverse complement strand
CCGCCAGATGGGCTTGCACGTCCTCTTGCTCGCCGACTCCACTTCTCGTTGGGCGCAGGCGATGCGTGAGGTTTCGGGCCGTTTGGAAGAAATTCCGGGCGACGAAGCCTTCCCGGCGTACTTGGAAAGCCGCATCGCTGGCTTCTACGAGCGCGCGGGTATCGTGGAACTCCGCGATGGTCGCCGTGGTTCGGTCACCATTGGTGGTACCGTGAGCCCCGCCGGCGGTAACTTCGAAGAGCCTGTGACGCAGGGCACGTTGAAGGTCGTGGGTGCATTCCACGGTTTGAGCCGTGCACGTTCCGATGCTCGTCGTTACCCCGCCATCGATCCGCTCGATTCGTGGAGCAAGTACGAAGGTATCGTGCCGTCTGCCGACGTTGCTTACGCGCGTGGCATTTTGCGCCGTGCCGATGAAGTTCGTCAGATGATGACCGTGGTCGGTGAAGAAGGTACCAGCCTCGCCGACTTCACGACCATGTTGAAGGGCGACTTCTTCGACTTCTGCTACTTGCAGCAAGACGCCTTCGATAAGGTCGACGCCGCTTGCCCGAAGGAGCGCCAGTGCTTCATCTTTAATAAGGTAAAGCAGGTGCTCGAATTGACCACAGACTTTGGCACCAAGGAAAAGGCGCGTGCCGCCATCCTTCGTTTCCAAGAGTTGTTCCGCAACCTGAACTACCAGGCCACCGACTCCGAGGGCTACAACAAGCTTCTCGGTGAAATCGACAAGTTGCTCGCTCAAGGGGGTGTGGCATGAGGAAGTACTTCGACTCGATCCTCCGCATCGCCGGTAACGTCGTCACGGTCAAGGCCACCGACGTTGGCTACGACGAGCTCGCCGTGATCGAAACAGACCGTGGCCCTTCGCTGGGTCAGGTCATTCGCGTCGAGGACGACAAAGTCGCTTTGCAGGTTTTCGCCGGCACGCAGGGTGTTTCCACCAACGCCAAGGTGCGTTTCTTGGGTCACCCCATGCAGGTGCCGCTGTCCGATGATCTGTTGGGCCGCGTGTTCGATGGTTCCGGCAATCCGCGTGACGGTCGCCCCGAGGTTGAAGCCAACCCGGTTGACACTTGCTCGCCGGCCGTGAACCCGGTCATGCGTGACATGCCGAAGAGCATGATTCACACCGGTATTCCGATGATCGACATCTTCAACTCGCTGGTCGAGTCTCAGAAGATTCCGATTTTCTCGGTCGCAGGTGAGCCTTACAACGACTTGCTCGCGCGTATCGGTTTGCAGGCGAAGGCCGACGTCATCATCTTGGGCGGCATGGGTCTTCGTCACGACGACTACCTCAAGTTCCGTGAGACCTTCGAGCAAGGCGGCGTTTTGGGTCGTACCATCATGGTCGTTCACACCGCCGCTGACCCGGTCGTTGAATGCTTGCTCGTGCCTGACCTTTGCCTCGCCATGGGTGAATCCTTCGCGTTGCAGGGTAAGCGCGTGCTCGTGCTCTTGACCGACATGACTTCGTTCGCGGACGCCTTGAAGGAAATCGCCATCACCATGGAGCAGATTCCGTCGAACCGTGGTTATCCGGGCGACCTCTACTCTCAGATGGCGCGTCGTTACGAAAAGGCCGTCGACTTCGATGGCGCCGGTTCCATGACCTTGCTCGCGTGCGTGACCATGCCTGGTGACGACGTGACGCACCCGGTTCCGGATAACACGGGTTACATCACCGAAGGCCAGTTCTATCTGCGCAATGGTCGTATCGAGCCCTTCGGTTCCTTGAGCCGTTTGAAGCAGAACGTGAACGGCAGGACCCGTGACGACCACCGCGCGATCATGGACGGCTGCATTCAGTTGTACGCGACGTGCAAGGAAACGCGTGAAAAGCGCGACATGGGTTTCGAAATGTCAGCGTGGGACCAGAAGTTGTTGGCCTACGGTGCGCGTTTCGAGTCCGAGATCATGAACTTGGGCGTCAACATTCCTTTGGAAGAAGCGCTCGACAAGTGCTGGAGCATTTTGGCGGATTGCTTTACGCCCGCTGAAACCGGCATTCGTTCTTCGATCATCGAGAAGCACTGGCCGAAGCCGCTTCAGGAAGCGCAGGCGAACTAAGCAATGGCCGCCAAGTTTAAGCTCACACGACCCGAGCTCAAGCGACAGCGCGAGACGCTGAAGCGGTTCAACCGCTATCTGCCGATGCTCAAGCTGAAGCAGCAGCAGTTGCAGGTTGCTCTGCGGGATGTCGATGTCGAGCGGCAACGGGCCGACGAGGAATTTGCGCAGATCGAGGCTCGCATGGCGCCTTACAAGCACATCACAGTGCTGCGCGCAGGTGCGAATCTCGAAGCGCTGGCAAAGCCCGAGTCGGTACAGACCCGGACAATGAACAT
>JAZUEA010000028.1:0-2378 GCA_045639945.1 Myxococcota bacterium | reverse complement strand
CAGGAAAGCGGCTTTGGCCTTTGTCCCGTCCGCGCCATCCCAAGCAATTTCTCGCATTAACCGACGAAAAAACGCTGTTTCGGCACACTCTCGATCGCGTTTTAGGATTGCCTGATCTCGCAGATCCGCTTGTGGTCTGCGCGGCAGGACATCGCGCGTTCGTTGAGTCGGAGTTCGAAGCGGCAGGTTTGTCGGGCCACGTGATTTTTGAGCCTTGTGGTCGGAATACTGCGCCTGCGATTGAACTTGCAGCGCAAGCTGCGACCAAACTCTATGCACCAGAAACCATTTTGTTGGTTTTGCCGGCTGATCACGTGATTTCACGTCCAGAGTTATTCCGCGCGGCTGTTGAAAGTGCGCTTCCGCTTGCACAAGCTGGATATCTTTGCACTTTTGGCATTGTGCCTTCATCGCCCGAAACAGGATATGGCTATATTAAACGGGCTCAGGCGTTGAAACCTGCTGGTTACGCGGTCGAGCGATTTGTTGAAAAGCCCGATTTGCCTACAGCCGAAGCCTATTTACGAGATGGCGGCTATCTCTGGAACAGCGGCATTTTTCTTTTCCGCGCCGATTGTTATCAAAGTGCGCTTGCGACGTGCGCGCCTGATATTTCCGCTAGTTTGGCGAATGTGCTCACTGTTTCTGACGATGAGTGCAAGGTGGATGCGCAGGCGTTTTCGGCGTGCCGTTCGGTTTCTATCGATTACGCGGTTTTCGAAAAGTTTAATCATGTCGCGGTTGTTCCACTCGATGCACCGTGGTCGGATGTGGGTTCATTCGATGCGCTGCAAAATCTGGAGCTTTCGTATCATCCCAATTCGCTGGGCAATGCGATTTGGGGTGACGGCCTGATTTTGGGTGGCAAAAACAATGCGGTTTACGCGCCTCGTCGTTTGGTGGCGTTGTCGGGTGTGAGCGACGTTATTGTGGTGGACTCCGAAGATGCTGTGCTGGTTTTGAAGCGCGGCGAGAGTCAAACGGTGAAAACGGTGGTTGAGCGCTTGGAGTCGCTGGGCCGCCGCGAGGCAAATTTTTCGCCGTATCAAACGCGTGAGTACCATGTGGCGCCGGGCCAATGTTTTGAGATTTGTGGCTCAAGCACGCGCACGGTGACGCTGCAAATTCTGCAAGGCAAAGCAATGCTTGAGGAATCGCAGCAGCAGTTGTCGGCGGGAGAACTCGTTCAGTCAAATGGAAATCGACTGAAACTCCTTAATTTTACTGATGTTTCTTTGATCCTACTTGAGACTCAAGTCTCAATTGACGGAGAGCCCTGATGAAGTACTTGCCCTGCTTCAAGGCCTATGACGTGCGGGGAATTGTCCCTGAGCAAATCGACGAAACGCTTGCTTGGCGATTAGGCCGGGCGATTCCTCAAGTGTTGAATGCGCGCTTGGTGGCAGTGGGTCGTGATGCGCGTTTGTCGAGCGAAATGCTGCAGGCGTCGTTGATTCGCGGTTTGCGCGAAAGTGGCGCGGACGTCATAGATCTAGGGTTGTGCGCGACGGAAGAGGTTTACTTTGCCACATTCCACCAGGCGTTGGACGCCGGTGTGATGATCACTGCAAGCCATAACCCCGCGAATGAAAACGGTTTTAAGTTCATTGGCCGTGGCGCGCGTCCGATTGGCGACAAATTGCAGGCGCTCGAAGAACGCGTTGCCAATGCTGAGTTTGTGCCAAAAGCTGCAACGGGTCGCAGTTATCCCGCTTACGATAAAAGCGCATTTGTCGAGCACATGGTTTCCTACTGGGATCCATCGGCGACGCGGCGTTTGAAAGTGGTCATGGACGCGGGCAATGGTAGCGTGGGGCCGCTTTTGCCGTTATTGACAGAATCGCTTCCGCTCGATGTGGTACTCGTTCGCGAAAAGCCGGATGGCACATTCCCAATGGGGGTTCCGAATCCGCTTCTTGAAGAAAATCGCACGTTTACGGGCGAAAAGGTCCGCGAGCATGGTGCTGATTTAGGCATTGCTTGGGACGGCGACGGCGATCGTTGCTTCTTCTTTGATAGCCAGGGCCGCTTTGTTGAAGGCTACTACATCGTTGGACTTTTGGCCGAAATTCAGCTGCGCTCTTGTCCGGGCGCTCGAATCGTTCACGATCCGCGACTTTACTGGAATACGGTTGAACGTGTTTCAGGGCATAAAGGCACGCCGATTTGCTCCAAGACCGGCCACGCGTTTGTGAAAGAAACAATGCGCGCCAAAGACGCTTTGTACGGCGGAGAAATGAGCGCGCACCACTACTTCAAGAGCTTTGCGTACTGCGATTCCGGAATGATTCCGTGGATTTTGCTCGCTTCGTATTTGTCACGACGCGGTGCAATGCTTGAAGATCTCATCAACAATCGCATGGCGGCGTATCCCTGCA
>JAZUEA010000027.1:0-1622 GCA_045639945.1 Myxococcota bacterium | reverse complement strand
TCTTCTTCGTCTTCGTCGGTTTCGCTGTTGAGGCCCAAAACAGTGACTTTGAGCGGCTCGGATTTGAGCGTTTCGCCGCCAATGTTGAGTTGGAACACGCCCACAGTGAGTTCGCCTTGTCGCACCGGTTGCAGTTGCAGTTGAAAATGCGTGGCGTTTTGGCGAGTACGGCCGTCATAACTGGTTCGCTCGAAACGACCAACAACTTGCCAATCGTCGAGCGATGGTCCTTCAACGTTGATTCGGCCCGGCTGATCGGCGCTTGTGGAAACTTCGACCTGCACTTGCACGCGCTCGTCCAGACGAATGGTTTGGCGATCGATCGAAACTTCCAACGACGGCGGCGCAGCCAGACAAATCGTGAACGCGAAAAGTCCGAACAGTTGCACCATGAGATGTGAAATCATCCGGCGCATGGATCAGTAATCTTCCATTTGTGGGATGACCTTGAGCTCTCGAAGCATTTTCTCAAGCTGAGGGTTACCTTGTTGTTGGTCCAGCGCTTTCATCAACTCGCGTAAGTCCGCTTCTGACGGTTGTTCTTGCTGCTCTTGTTGATTTTGGTTCTGGTCCTGATTTTGGTCTTGGTCCTGATTTTGATCTTGGTCCTGATTTTGATCTTGGTTCTGGTTTTGATCTTGCCCGCCACCGTCGCCGTCTTCAATTTTCAGGCTGTAAATGTTTTCGCCTTCAGTGGCGATCACGCGAAGCAAAAATTGCTGCTCTTCGTTTGAAATGGGCAGCGAAACCTTGGCACCGCCGGGACCTGGCTGCAAAAGCGCAAGTGGCGCGAAGGTATTTGGATCAAACAAAACGGCATCGAGCGGCGCCCAAGAAAGATCGTAACTCAAACTGAGCACAGATGGCTTGGGCTGAGAATCGGCACCCGCGTCGGCTTCTTCCGGCTCGCTTGCTGGAATTGTGATGCGGTACCAGTCCGCGTCATTCGGGCAGGCTTTTCGATTTTCCAAACCTTCTTGCGGCAGTGCGGTTGCGGTTTCCGGCGTGTCGTTTTCCTCTGAATCGTCGTCGGCAGGGCAGGGTGGCGCCACGTCGACTTTGAGTGTGTATTGAACTTCTGCGCGACCTTTGCCCTGAACTTGCAGTCGCCAGCTGCCGCCTTGCTTTGCGCCGTAAATGCCGAAGCCCGCTTGACCTTTCGCCGCGGAATCGATTTTTGCTGTTTCTGCAGGAACTTCCGCGAGTTGCTCGTCCAAAAGTGGCGGATAAAGATTGAGCGTTACATCGCGCGTTTCGTCGTCTTCCTGCGGTTTGAGCTCGGTTTCAATCGCAACGCGAATCAGCGCGCCTTCAGGAATTTCAACGCTGTACCAATCCTCGTTTTGCGGACAGAGCAGTGCTTGTGCCGTTTCCGGATTGTACGGTTTGGCGTCTTTGGCAGTGTCGTCGGGTTCGTGTGCATCTTCGCGAGCATGGCACGGTGGATTTTCGTGATGCCACGCGAGTTCCAAATTGTAGCGCGCGTCCTCGTCGTTCGGGTTTAAACGCAAAACTTGACCAAACGCGACTTGAGCCTGGGCGTAGTCCTCTTTTTTGAGCGCCAACAATCCCTGTGCAAAGTGAATGCGTGCCTGAAGTTCGGTGGGCGTCTTTTTCTCAGT
>JAZUEA010000026.1:0-4598 GCA_045639945.1 Myxococcota bacterium | reverse complement strand
AAAAGAAAGCCCAGCCGAACAACAAAGCAGCCGACGGAGCAAAGCAACCCTACAAAACACCAAAAAATCAGAAAAGTAAAAAGAAATCGGAACACGCGGAGTATCGTTGTTTTAAATATGAATCGCAAGGGCGAGCAATTTGGTTATCTGCGCCTAAATTGTTGCCCTTTTGCAGCGCAAGCCTTCAAAAAATCTCAATCCTTACAAAAATCAAGTCAGTTGCCCAAGTCGCCTTCACGTGATAAGAGGCGCGGCTCGCAATTCTGCGGATAAAGGCTATCATGTACACACTTTTAACCTCTCTCATCCTCACCGCTTTGGTCATCACCGTGCCGCTTTTGTTTGGCGCCTCGGTTTCTTGGACCATTTTGCCCGGCATCATCGTGGGCGTTGCCGCGTTCATTTGGATCAATCGCCGCGTCGCGAAACGCGTTGAAGCCGTTACGCGCGCCGCTGACACCGAACTTCAAGGCCTTCAGGCAATTGCGCAGCGTGCTCAAAATCCCATGCAAGCCAAGCAGGCGCAGATTGAAATTGGCAAACACTTTGACAACGCCATCAATGTTTTAAAGCAGGGATTTTTGTTTGCGAAATGGCAAGTTGGCGTGAGCACCATGCTCAACGCACGCATTGGCATTCTCTATTACACGCGCTGGATTTCGTTGCAGCATGAAGCTTCCGGCCCGGCAGCGATTCCTTACTTGGAGCGCAGCCAGCTCAAAGGTCGCCAAGCCCGCTTGTTGCAAGCACTTTGGCCGGCGTGGGCCATGCTCGCCATCGCCTACTACAAAATCCGCAAAGACACGGCGAAGGCCCTTCAGGTTTTGGAAGAAACCACCAAAAACATTAAGAAAGAAGGCCTTCTCTGGAGCATTTACGCCTATATTTTGTGCGAAGAAAAGCGCACCGCTGAAGCCATTGAAGTTTTGATTCACGGCAAAGAAGGCGCGCCGGAAGACGAAGTGCTCATTGAGAACCTCACAGCGCTTCAAAATAACAAGAAAATGCAGATGCGCGGCTACGGCGACATGTGGTTCCAGTTCGGTTTGGAAAAACCCAAGATGCCGAATATGCAGCCCAAGATGGGGCACCCTCGCCAAAAAGCGAACGGCGGATTCCGTCGTTAACTCTTTAGTTTACAAGCATTTTCACCGCTTTTAATGACACCACTTCAACAAATTGGTCGCTACTCGCTTATTCGACGCCTGGCGCAAGGCGGAATGGGTGAAGTCTACCTGGCGGATATTCAAGGTGCCGCCGGTTTTAGTCGACAAGTGGTATTAAAGCGCATTCTTCCTCACCTTCGCCAAGAGACCGAATTCATTCAGAAATTCATCGATGAAGCACAAATTATGGTGCAGCTGCACCACGGAAATATTGTGCGCGTCGAAGAACTCACCGATGAAGGCGGTGAACTCTGCATTGTGATGGAGTACCTGCCAGGCTGCGATTTGCGCGCGATCACCAAACGCCTGCAAGCTGCGCGAAAACACATGCCCACAGCGCTCGCCGTTTGGTTGCTCACCGAAATCTGCGCCGGCCTGGATTACGCACACCGCAAACTCAACGACCAAGGCAAGCCGCTTCACATCGTCCACCGCGACATTAGCCCGTCAAATGTGCTTTTGGGTTTTGCGGGCGAGGTCAAGCTCACCGATTTTGGCGTCGCTTCCGCGCGTGGCTGCTTGCACGCGAGCATGTCCGGCACGCTCCAAGGTAAAGTTCTGTACATGAGTCCAGAGCAAGGCCAAGGTGAGCGGCTCGACGGTCGCAGCGATCTCTTCTCCGCTGGCCTGATTTTGTACGAACTTCTGACGAACATGCGGCCATTTCAGGCGGAAAGTGAGCTCGAACAACTTCGCCGTGTGCGGGAATGCGACATTCCGCCGATTGAAGCCTATGCGCCTGGCATCGATTCAGAACTTGTTGAAATTGTTCACAAATCTCTAGAAGCGAATCCTGACGATCGCTACCAAACTGCGGCAGAATTTTCACGAGCGCTGCTCGAATACTTGGTTCACTCCAATCAATCGCCGAGCGCTGCGGATTTGGGTGCGTATTTGCGTGAGCTTTTTCCAGAAGGCGCAACCGCAGAACAAGCACCAATGTCGCTGGATGAAGCGCTTCAGCTTGGTTTGTCCAGTTCCAGTTCGCAAGAACCAGGCACTTGGTCTCGTCCAAAAAGCGGTGCATTTTCGACAGGTTACGCTCCGCAAAGCAACGATTTTACAGTCACCAATGCTGCGGATGAAAAATCAGGAACGCCCAGCGTAAAGCTCCATTCGTTCAACTCGAATGTTTCGCCTTCGCATCCTTCGGCGCAGCGACTTTTTTTGCTCTCGCAGCCGTCCAGCGTTTCACAAAATTCTAATTCGGCGCAACGCCTTGAAAATTCACAAGAAGTTCCGCTTACACCAGAGCAACTGGCTGAAATCGTTCGCGCACAAAGCGGTCGAAAACAGTTCGTCATTAAAGGCAACAAAGAGGGCGAACTGACGCTGCAACCAGCGCGAACGTGGCGTTATTGGCTGATTTTTATCGTGCCGCTGTTCTTGGCCGCTTCGATGCTGTCGATCTTCTACCATGAGCACTCAGCGCGGCAGCCCAAAGAAGGCGAAATCGAAGTTCACGTTTTTCCGGAAGGTCTGAAAAATATTCAGATAACGGCGCAAGGCAAACCACTAGGAAAGAAAACACCGGCGGAACAATGGAGCGAAATTTGCGCTCAAGCACTCGGCTATGAACCGCAGTGCCAAGACATTTTGCTCAAAAATGGCGAGCACCGCACTGTTGAGTTCACATTGATTCCGAAACCAGTACTCGAAGTTGAGCTTGTTCCAGCGGAAGTGCGCGCAGACATCACAGTAAATGGTGTGCAAGTTGCCCTGCCATATGACAATTTAAAAAATGGCGCCTACGTTTCGGTTTGTGCAGTTTTGCGCGACGAGCGATTCCGCTCCAACGAAACGATGTGCCGACAAATCCAGGTTCACTCCGGCCAAAAAAACACGCTCACTTTTACATTTGAAGCAATTCCGCCTGTCGACGCTGGCGTTTTAAGTGAATCAGATGCAGCGCCCAAAATCGATTCAGGCATTAAGAGTTCAACCAAAAATCCACCCAAGATAAACAAGCCTGAAGTGGTTGTGGTTGAAAGTTCTCCGGCTGGCGCTCAGATCGATTGTGGCACAGCAAAAGGTGTAAGTCCTCTTACTGTAACGATTTCTCAAAGCAAAACCTGCACAGCAACGCTCGCACACTACGCGCCCACAAGTGCCACAGTTTCGCGCGGCGACAAAAAAAAGACCATTCAACTCGCACCACTCGCCCGTTTGTCCGTTCGCGCTGAACCCGGTTCCGCGTGGATTTCCATCGATGGCAAGCGCGTCGCTCAAGGCGTTTTCTCTGGCGAAATTCCTCCAGGCTCACACGACATCCGTGTTCGCTTGGAAATTGGCGGTCAACTTTTGAGCGAAAAATCCGCCCACATAAACCTGTCTGCCGGCGGAGAGCGCCACCTGTTCATCGACGCAACGCCAGCTCAATAAACTCTCATTTCTATCATTTTCAGCAAAGTTCTTGAGGTTGCTCGCTGAAAGTCTCACAATGCATGATCGTGCATGACGCAGCGGAGACACCGTGAACGAGTACACACGCACGTCGATCTTGCCGCATTTCGAGCGGTTAGCCGGTCGCGATTACAGTCTTGAAGTCATCAGCGGGCCAGACAAAGGCAAAACCTTTCGCACAACCGCGCGCATGATCCGCATTGGGCAAAGTCCGGAGTGCGACTTCGAACTCGACGACAAAACCATCAGTCGTTGCCACGCCAAAATCGAGCTCGACACATTTGGCCATCGCCTCATCGACGACGATTCCAAAAACGGCACATTTTTAAACGACTTACGCATTCGTGACACCTACTTGCCCGCGAGCGCCACGTTCCGCATCGGCGGTGACACCATCCGATTCCAAGAAGGCGAAGAGCAAGTCGAAATCACGCTTAGCCGAGAATCGCGCCTGTGCAACATGATCGGCCAATCCAAAGCCATGCGCGAAATCTTTGCCATTTTGGAGCGCGTTTCACCGAGCGAGCTCACCGTTTTGGTTGAAGGCGAAACCGGCACCGGCAAAGAACTCATTGCGGACGCCGTTCACGAATTGTCCAAGCGAAAAGGTCCGTTGGTTGTTTTCGACTGCAGCGCCGTCGCACCAAACCTCATTGAATCCGAGCTTTTTGGCCACGTGAAGGGTGCGTTTACCGGTGCTGTTCAAACCCGAAAAGGTGCATTTGAGCGGGCTGAAAACGGCACTTTGTTCCTGGATGAAATCGGCGAATTGCCGCTCGATTTGCAGCCCAAATTGCTTCGAGCACTGGAACAACGCGCCTACCGCCCAGTTGGCAGCGACACGCCCAAAAGCACCAACGCGCGAATAATTGCCGCAACGAACCGCCAACTCTCGCGCGAGGTCGATGCAGGACATTTCCGCCAAGATCTCTACTATCGCCTGGCGGTTTTGCGCATCGTGTTGCCGCCACTGCGCCGCCGCATCGAAGACATTCCGCTGCTGGTCAACCACTTTTTAGAGCGTATGGG
>JAZUEA010000025.1:0-5163 GCA_045639945.1 Myxococcota bacterium | reverse complement strand
AAAAGTGCAAGCCTGGCGTTGAGTACCGTGATCTTTGGTGCTTGGTTCAGAATCATGGTTTGGCGCATCGCGTGAGCTCGGGCGAATGGGCCACGTTGTTCCGTTCGCAGTACGAATTTATGGGCGCGGGTGAATTGCGCGATTTGACAGTTGCACCGTCTAGCGCAAATCGTTCGCGCGTGTTGGCGGCAACGTCAGAAGGCATGCTCGATTACGATTCCGCTTCTGGTTCGCTGATTTTGCGCACTTCCGTCAACACCGAAAATAGATTGCCGAGCAATGACGTTCGCGCTGTTGCTGTGGGCATTGGCGGTTTGTTCTACGTAGGTACTGATCGCGGCGTTGTGAGCTACGAGCCTATAACCAACAGTTGGAATGCGGTACCTGACATTCCCGAAAAACCTGTGTCAGCGCTGTATTTCCAGAGCGGTGGTTTGTGGATTGGCTTTGAAAACGGCCTCGCACGCTGGACTGAAGAATACGGCTTGGTCATGCTTTCCAACGACGAAGTTTACGATTTAACAGTAACTTCCACGGGGCGTTTGGTTGCGGGCACAAGCTCTGGCGTTGTGGTCGAAGATTCGACCGGCGCGCTTCATGTGTACGGTGCATTGCAAGGTTTCCCCGGTCATGCAGCCAAGCGCGTGATTGTGGATGCTTCGAACAATATTTACGCATTGGGCGAGAATGGCGTAGCTCGAAAGCTACCCTAAGTTCTCATTTCTTCTGAGATTTCCTCACTTTCTCACTCCTTACTTGCGCTTCGCCCGTGATTCATGGAAAAGGGCGCGTTTTTTCGACCAAAGGAGCTGCCATGATGCCGCGCGATCTCTACGAAGACTTGCTGCAGGCGATTACCCCCGCTTTGAACGATGCTTTCCATACGCTGCCGGATGTGGGCGCGGATGATGTGCTCGCTCTTCAAGCACCTTCCCGCGAAGGTCCGGATTTTGCGGCGCCGTGTCACCGCTTTGCCAAGGCGCTTCACAAGAGCCCGCAGCAGATTGCGGAAGCAGTGGCGGCAGCGTTCTCGCATCCGTTGGTTGATCACTGTGTGGCAGCGGCTGGCTTTTTGAATCTGTACCTGAACTGGGCCACTTTCGCGCCAAAGATGCTCGATTGGGCCATGACGGATGATGGCGCGCTCGGTCACAATAATGCGTTTGCTGGCCGCAAGTTGCTCATTGAGTACAGCTCGCCCAACACAAACAAGCCGCAGCACTTGGGACACTGCCGCAACAATATTTTGGGCCACACGGTCGCGTCGCTTTACGCAGCGTCGGGCGCAGAAGTGGTTCGCGTGAACTTGGTCAACGACCGCGGCATTCACATTTGCAAATCGATGGTCGCTTACAAGCATTTCGGAGAAGGCGTAACGCCTGAAACGGTAGGCAAAAAGGGCGATCACCTCATCGGCGATTTCTACGTCAAGTTCGAAACCGCGCTCGCCAAGGAATACGCCGATTACGCCGCAACTTGCAGCGAAGACGGGACGCCTGTTCTCAACAAAGACGAGTTTTTCAACCAAAAGAGCGTTTGGGGCGCTGAAGCAGGTGCCATGTTGCGTGCCTGGGAAGCCGGCGATCCTGAAGTTCGCGCACTTTGGAAGACTATGAACGGCTGGTGCGAGTCGGGCTTTGCTGCCACGTACGAGCGCATGGGCGTGAAGTTCGATCGAATCGACCACGAGAGCGAAAACTACTTGTTGGGCAAGGACTTAGTCCAAGAAGGTGCGTCGAAGGGTATCTTCAAGCGCGCGGCCAACGGTGCCTACGTTTACGATCTCACCCGCATGGGTCTCGAAGGTGAAAAGGCAGTTCAGCGCGCCGATGGTACTTCGGTTTACACCACGCAGGATCTGGGCACGGCCGTTAAGCGCTACGAAGCCTACTCGCCGGATTTGATGATGTACGTGGTGGGCAACGAGCAAGATCGCCACTTCCAGGTGCTCTTCCAGATTTTGGGCGAGCTCCGTCCGCAGTTGGTCGGCAAGATGTTCCACTTGAGCTACGGCATGGTCGAGCTGCCCACCGGCAAAATGAAGAGCCGCGAAGGCAAAGTGGTCGACGCCGACGATTTGATGGACGACTTGCACGAAACCGCGCTCAACAAGTGCCGCGAACTTTGGCCTGATTTGGACGAAGCCGAAGCCAACCGCCGTGCCGAAGCACTCGGACTTTCCGGTTTGAAGTTCTTCCTGCTCAAGTTTGCGCCCACGACCACCTTCATGTTCGACGCCGAAGCGAGCATCAAGCCCGAAGGCGAAACCGGCGTTTACTGCCAGTACGCCTACGCTCGTGGTCAGAGCATTTTGCGCAAGGTTGCAGCTTCCGATTTGGCGGGCGCCACGGTTGAGCCGAACTTCGCAGTTTTGGATCACCCGCAGGCGAAGGCGTTGATGACGGCGTTGCTCATGTTCCCGCGCAACGTTGCGCAGGCGGCTCGCGATCGTAAGCCCAGCTTGTTGACCAAGGCCACGTTCGAAATCGCTAAGAGTTTCGCGGCGTTCTACAACCATCCTGAGTGTCGTGTTTTGGGCGCTGAGCCGGCTGCTGCGCTTGCGCGTGTCGAGTTGGTTAAGGCGACCGTTCGCGTTTTGGGCGGTGCGTTGAACTTGCTCGGCATCACCGCGCTCGACGAGATGTGATGCTGCCGGTTGAAGTGCAAGCAGGGCGCTACTCGTTGCGCGGTATTTCGATCGCGGGTTGCTACACGAGTGTGTTGGTGCCCGCGATGGAACTTCTGTTCGACGTGGGATTCGCCATGCGCGAAGCCGTAAGTGCGAGCCATTTGTGTATTTCGCACGGGCACTTAGATCACATTGGCGCGTTGCCGTCTTTGCTCGGCATGCGCGGATTGATGGGCCGCTCTCAGCCGCTGACGATTCACTGTCCGCAGGAAATCGCGGCTGAGCTTGAAGTGGGCATTGCTGCGTTTGAAAAAATTCAGCGCTATCCGTTGCCGATTGATGTGAAGCCCATGGTGCCCGGCGATGTGCATCCAATTAAAAAAGGCCTGCATGTTCGGGCAATTGCGAGTGATCACACTGGTGCATCTCTTGGATTTGTGGTGGGCGAGCGCGTTGAAAAATTGCGTTCGGATTTGCAGCACAAGTCACGCGAGGAATTGCGCCTGATGCGGTTGCGCGGTCATGTGATCACCGAGCCAGAGGAGCGTCCACTTTTGGCGTACACCGGTGACACTGAGCCGACCATTTACGATTCGTCGCCGGAACTTTTGAAAGTCCCCACGCTTATTGCGGAATGCACGTTTTTGGATGCGAGAAAATCCTTAGAAAAAGCGCACTTAGGAAAACATACGCACCTGTTTGAGCTTAAGGATTACGCACCCAAATTCCGAAACGAAGCGCTCGTTTTGATGCATTTCAGTCAAATTTACCACGACGACGAAGTGCCCGGCTTGTTGGATCAGCTTTGGAGCGGCTCTGTTCGTCCGATTCCTCTTTGCCAGCCAGAACTTCCCACCGCTTAATTAAGCTTTTTCACAGCGCTTTCCCTGTATAAAATTCGCGACAGCATGCGCGCGAAAGGGAATCCGATGTCTCTCAATCTTTGGTATCTCTCATTTGTTCCGCCGGCGGGATTTCGCATTGTGGGCGCAGAAGGTTCTGCCATTTTTGTCATTGATGAAAATGGTGTGAAAAACGGTCCGTACACCGATTGGAAAGACGGCAAAAAGTTTTCGGAAGGCCGATACGCCGACAACTTGCAAGACGGTCCGTGGCAAATCTGGTGGCCAAGCGGGCGGTTACACTACGAAGGCACGTTCCGTCGTGGTCGCTGGCATGGTCCTTGGAAGGAGTACCACGAAAACGGCCGTGTCGCGTGTGAAGGCAATTACGAGAACGGCAAAAAGGTGGGTGATTGGCTGTATCGCCGCGAAAATAAAAAGCTTGAGCGCGAAATGGCCTACGTGGACGGCTTAAAAGAAGGCGACGACATTTCGTACCACCCAAACATGGGTAAAGCTGTCCAACAGTCCTATCACAAAGGACTTTTGTCTGGTCCGTACACGCGTTGGCAGCCGAATGGCGACAAAATCGAGGAAGGCTTGTACGTGGCCGACGAAAAACACGGCGAGTGGAAATACTACGACGCTTCTGGTCGCGTGGCCTACACCGAACACTGGGCGAACGGCCGACGAACGGATTTGCGTGATTAAAAAAACGCCGCTTGAAAATCCTAAGCGGCGTTTTTTGTAAGAAAATCAGAATGTTACTTGATCGTTAAACCTTCAGAAACGGCGCGATCCAACGCTTGGCGAACCGCTTGAACGCGAGCAAGTTCGACCGGCTTGGTCCAGTCACCGTCTTCTTTGATGTAGCTACCCACGATAAGGCCGTTCGCGTAAGGCGTGAGATTTGAAAGGTTTTCTGGGGTAACGCCGGAGCCAACTAATACAGGCAATCCACCAGCTCGCGCTTGGCAAACGTGCTCAGGATTGGTTGGGACGCCCGTAGAAGTGCCGGTGACGATCACGCCATCCGCTCCAAAGAACGCCGCGCCTTTTGCCCAATCGGCAAGCGACAAATCCGCTGTAACTGCATGCGCTGAGTGCTTTTTTTGGATGTCAGCGAAAACGCGAATGTCGCAATTGAGCGATTGACGAACACGCAAAAGCTCGCCGGCGCAGGCGTCCATCCAACCTTCATCGGCCACGTGCGAGTAGGCAAATCCTTCAACGCGCACAAAGTGAGCGCCGGTTGCGAGTGCCACACCCAAAGCTTCGCGGTTGGCCGCAGCCAAAACTTGAACGCCAGTCGGCAAGCCAAATGCGGTGACTTTCGCGGTTGCAACTGCCATGGCTGCTACAGTTTCCGGTGCCACATGTCCGCGTAAGTACGGAGTATCATGCATGTTTTCGACCAAAAGTGCATGACAGCCACCTTTGACCAACGTCTCAGCGTCGCGTTCGGCGCGATCGAAAACGGCCTGCAAATCGCCGCGCCATTTCGGACTGTTTGGCAGCGGAAGCAGGTGAACCATGCCAATGAGCGCGCACGGTGTTTCGTTGAGAAGAGAAATCATTGGATTCGTGAGTTTATCGGTATTCATTTCTTCTCTCGCTCGGTTGTGTGTTCATTAAAACGCCAATAGAATACGCGCTTTGCAAGCGAACGTCCTCTTTGAGTTAAGGTTCCTT
>JAZUEA010000024.1:0-2313 GCA_045639945.1 Myxococcota bacterium | reverse complement strand
GTGGCACCACTCATGGAGCAGATGCGCGGCGACATGGAACGCAGCACGTCCAAGTTGGCGAGTTTGGAAGAAAAGCAACGTCGCGGTAAGCGTGTGGTTGTTTCAAATTCTGACTTGCACTCTGCGACGTTCGACCGCGACAAATGGCAGAAGCGCCAATCGAAAATCACGCAAACCCGTGGTCAGATTGCTGGCTTCAATCGCTATGATTCCGGTGACTTAGTTCGCGAATTCCTGTGGTGGGATGTGATGACCAAGGCTGCTCGCGGAGACGACTTGCCGGCGGTGTCGGCGTTCCGAAAGGAATATCCAAGCTGGTCGTATTCAGCGGGATCTCACCAGATGCACCACCATTCGTCGAGTTCTCGCCGCGATCGCGATTATGAAAGCGCAATGGATCTCGCCGCTTCCGGTTACGATTACGATTACGATAGCGATCCTTCGTAATGGCTAAAGCGCGCCGAATTCTCTGTTACGCTGTCAACGGCGCCGGTTTAGGGCATGCGACCAGACTTTGTACGCTCAGTCGTTGGATGCGTCGTATTTTGTGGTTTGCCGAAGGTCGCACGCCGGAAATTGCGTTTTTAACCACAACCGAGGCGCCGGCGCTCTTGTCCGCGGCTGGATTTCCAGCGTTTAAACTGCCGAGCAAAACAATTTGGCGCTCGTCCGGGTTGGATGTGGCCGAGTATCGCCAAATGGCCAAGCATTTCATTTGGCAAACCATTGGCTGTTTTGACCCGGATTTGTTGTTGGTGGACACATTTCCCACCGGCGCGTTTGACGAGCTCATGCAGATTTTGGATGGCTCGTTTGCGAAGTGCTTGGTTTCTCGCCAGGTTAAAGAGTCGTTTTCGGAGCGGCCAGCGTTTCGCGCAGCGCTTTCCTTATATGATCGCGTTGTTCGGCCGCACGCTGAAGCCAATTGTGAACGATTGGAAGGCGTGAAATCTCAATACTTTTCAGGTGTTGTGATTTCCGTTGAGCGTGAATCGGTTTTTAGCCGTGAAAAATTGCACGAGCTGCTTGGCCTGCCGCTTGATATGCAAGTTGCGTATTTGAGTGCGGGCGGCGGCGGCGATCCGAACGCCGAAGAAACGCTAAGTGCGTGTTTGGACGTGCTTCTTTCTGTGCCGAATTTGTTTGTGCTTGTGGGCGCAGGACCGCTTTATCGCGGAAAGCGTCGATTCGGTGCGCGGATTTGTTGGTGGACTGAGCCATCGGTTGCGTCGTTGATGGGCGCGTGCGATTTTGCTGTCAGCGCCGCGGGTTACAACAGTTTTCACGAATTAATGCACTTGGGCGTGCCCACGATTTTTTACGCACAAGAAAAAACGGCTGACGAGCAAGATGTGCGAGTCGCCGAGGCGGCGGAAGTGGGTGCGTGCTTGGTTTGGGATCGTGAGCAGCCGCTGCTGTCGCTGGTTGAGCGCTGCATGGCCGAATCGCAAACGTTGCGCGAACGTGCATTGGCGTTTTGTCCGGAGAATGGTGCGCGACGAGGCGCGGAACAGATTTTGGCCACGATTTTGCCGCTCGATCGTTTGAGCGCGGCGAGTGCGATGAGCACAACGAAATTTGTGCAGTTGAGCAACGTGCTGTCGCCCGATGATTCGCTGCAAATTGCACGAACTGCGACACGGTTGGCTGGCCCGGTCAAAGAAGATGCTGAGCGTCTCATTTTGTCGCAGTTGATGCCGCGGCTTTCTCAATCGGCGCAATCCGAAGTCTCTAAAATTATTGAGCAATCGTCAGCTATCGGACCGCAAATTGTGGACGCGCTTTGTGATTTAATGTGCGAGCTTTTCGCGTTTGAAAACGATGCAACGCCAGGCTCACTCAACGCGGAACCGATTTGCAATTTGGTCAAACTGGTGATTTCGCGCCAAGCGCCGATGATTTCGCCCGAAGCAACGCCAGATGCGATTTCGGCGATTCGCGTTTACCTCAAAAATTCTCGGGAAAAAGTCTCGATTTCTGAACGATTACAATTGCTTCGCGCTTGTCCGCGGTTGGCTGAATTGTCGGTGCCGGAAGCGATTTCGGTGCTTGAAAAATACACAAGTGCTACGTCGCATTTGTTGTTGCGCGATCGCGTGCTTTGTTTGCAGTCGTTGTCGTTTGGCCGCTCGAATGTGACGCAAGCTGACGTTGAGGCGCTCTATGCCTGAGTTTTGTGAGTTCGGTCCCAAAACGGTCCACATTGACTTGGTCAATCGCTGCAACACGCGCTGCATTACGTGCTGGCACCACAGCGCGCTTCGCGAACGGCAGCCGGCCGATTGGATGCGCCAGGAATTCGACAGTGAGCGC
>JAZUEA010000023.1:0-9092 GCA_045639945.1 Myxococcota bacterium | reverse complement strand
GGTCTCATCACCGTGGGCAGCGCCATTCTTTCCGTTGAAAACGTCAACAAGGTCGCGGGCATCTTCGTTCACCGCTGCAAGATTGTCTCTGGCGAAGTGAACGTGGGAGACATGGCCAAGCTCGCCGTCGACGAAGTCATTCGCAAGAAGATCGCCGCCAACCACTCCGCCACGCACTTGATGCACGCTGCACTCCGCTCTTTGTTGGGCACGCACTTGCACCAGGCGGGCTCCAAGGTCGACGAAAACGAACTTCGCTTTGACTTCCACCACCCTGCAAAGGTCACGACCGAAGAGCTTCGCGAAGTTGAACGCCGCGTCAACGCCATGATCGTGGCCAACATCAAGCAGACCACCGACGAATTGCCTTACGACCAGGCCATCGCTCGCGGTGCTCTCGCCTTCTTCGGCGACACCTACGGCGCTGTGGTCCGCACCGTTCAGTTCCCCGGCGCTTCTGTCGAGCTCTGCGGTGGTACGCACGTTGATCGCGCGGGCGACATCGGTTTGTTCCGCTTTGTCTCCGAAAGCTCGGTCGCTGCGGGCATTCGTCGTGTTGTCGCCTACACCGGCGCGCGCGCTTTGGAGTACACGCTTGAGCGCGAACAGCTCTTGGACAGCTTGCTCGGCAAACTCCAGGTTTCGCCGCAAAACGCCCTTGATCGCTTGGACAAGCTCAACGAGCAACTCAAGGCCGCCAAGCAAAACGCGAACAAGTCTCAGGGCACCAGCGCCGCCAACGTTCAAAAGTCCGGCGACATCGCCTACATCCTCAGCCGCGTTGTCATGGAGCAAAAAGATCTTCGCCAGGCCGCACTCGAAATGGCCGACAAGAACCAGGCGTTCGTCTGCTTGCCCAACGAAGCTGATGGCAAAGCCGCAGTCATGGTGGCCGTGCCGGAATCGATGACCAAGACGCTCTCCGCTGGCAAGTTCCTCACCGCCGCATTGCCCATGATCGAAGGTCGTGGTGGCGGTAAGCCTCGCATGGCTCAAGGTGGCGGCGCCAAGGTTGAAGGTTTGGCCGACATCGAAAAGTCTTTCGACACTCTCCTCCAAGCGGCCAAGCTCTAAGCCGCACCTCTGCACTTATCTCTTTTCAGGAGATCCCGTGCGCAACAAATTTTGCTCACGCTCAACACCCCGAGGTTGCTTCGCTCTAGCGAAGCGCCTCGCCGGGTCTGTCGTTTTCGCCGCGGCCTTTTTAGGTCTTCAGGCGTGTTCCAACTCAAATGCGCCGGGCCAAAAACTCGCAAATGCCGGAAATCTTACAGAATCTGAGCGTAGCGAGGTGGTTGCACGCATCGGAAGCAAAAATATTACGCTCGATGAGTTTGAGCGCAGTCTAAACGCCCAAGCGCCTTTCACGCGTGCCCGCTACACAAGTTTGGAACGCAAGCGCGAGTATTTAGACGGCTTGGTTCGATTCGAACTTTTGGTTGAAGAAGCTCGAAAGCAGGGCTTGGAACACGCGCCAGAAGTGGAACTCGCTCGCAAGCAAGCCATGGTTCGCCTGCTTTCCAAAAAAGTGGTCGACGAAGCATCGCGCTCAAACGTCATCACTGACGAGCAAGTAAAAGACTATTATAACAGTCACTTAGCTGAGTTTCAGCCTGAGCCCACAGTCGAAGCGGCCCACATTCAGCTGTTGGATGAAGCCGAAGCGACCGAAGTTCTTGAAGAACTTCAAAAAGCACTTGAAGGCCAAGATTTAGATCAGCGCCGCGCCATTTTTATGGAGTACGCCCGCGCTCGTTCCCGTGACGTGCAAACGCGTGATCGACGTGGTTATATCGGCCTTTTGCCGCGTCCTCAAAAAAACGAAGATGCGCAACCTGCTGATAATATTGAGAAACTCAACCAAATTGCGTCGTTTCTCTCTGGTCCCATTGTCGAAGCAGCTTACGCGCTCAATGCGGATGGCGAAATTTCAAAGCCCGTCGTTGCGCCTGATGGCGTGCATCTGATCATGCGCTTGTCACTTGTTCAAGCTTACTCTCGCTCGCTTGAGCAAGTGGCGCCCGCCATTCGAAACAAGCTTTTGCGCCTTGCTAAAACCCAGGCCATGGAGCGCCGAGTGGAAGAACTTCGCAAAAGCGCCAAAATTGAAATCAACGAAGCGCTTTTGGAAAAAATCACCGTTCTTTCTCCTCGCGTTCCGTCAACCGAGCCGCTGCAGCCGCTGGACGATCCAACGTTTGGCATTCCACACTGAGGCTTTATGCTCCGAGCTTTTCTCTTCCTCGCCCTCTTGCTCGCGATTTCGCCAGCTCACTCAAAAATTTTGGATCGCGTGGTCGCGATTGTGAACGACGACGCCATCACGTTGTCTGAGCTCGAAACTTTTTTGGGGCCCACGCTTCAAAAAATCGAAAGCATGAACGACCCCATTGAGCGCGAACGGCTTCGCGAGCGTCAAACGCGTCAAGCACTGGATCAACTCATCGATTCCATGCTGATTTTGCAAGAAGCCAAGGCGAACAGAGTTCAACCGCGCGAAGAAGAAGTCGACGCTTACTTGGAACAACTGGCCGCTCGACAGCACGCGACCAAAGAACAACTTTTGGCCTACCTTGAACATCAAGGCATGCTCGAAAGCGAATTTCGCCAAAACATTCGCGACCAACTCGCGCGCCAACAGATCACTCATCGCGTGATTGGTCCCAAAATTCGTTTAAGCGACGGCGACTTACACGAGTACTACAAAGAAAAGCTCACGCAGGCGAACGTGGAATTCGAAGTCAGCGCGGCTCAACTTTTGTTGCCGGTCGCACCAAACGCAAGTGCAGCAGAAGACGCCGCTATTAAAGCTGAGATTTTGGAACTCAAAGCTCGCGCCGAATCTGGCGAATCCTTCGCCGATCTCGTTCGTCGTTACAGCCGCGGTCCTGGCGCCGAAAGCGGTGGTGAATTAGGCCATGTGCGTCGTGGCAGCTTGCCGGAATTTGAATCGGTGCTTTTTACCACTGAACCCGGCAGCATCGGCGGCCCCATTAAAACGCGCTACGGCTACCACATTTTTGCAATTCACGCGCGTCACCCATTGCCCGTGGCTGGCTTCGAAGACAGCGAGCAAGAATTGCGCCAAGAGCTCAGCATGAAAAAATTCCAGGATGAGCTCATCAAATGGACGGCTTCTCTCAAAGAAAAGGCCTTCATTGAGCTTAGGCTCTAAATTCTCACTTATCTGTTCTTTCAGTCCCCAAAGCAGCTTTTGTAAGTCTCTGAATTGCAAGACGAATTTCTTTTTTCCTACTTGCACCCACATCTGACTTACCTTTTGTTGACGAATCGCAAGTTAAAAGCGAAACTCCCCAGCGACGCTAGAATTTTACGGGGGCCTCAATGGCCAAACGCAAAACCGTATTAGGACTCGATATTGGCTCGAGCGCGATCAAGCTCGTTCAACTGCAAGAGTCTAAAAAAGGCTTGGAACTCGCCAACTTCGCGATGGCCCAACTCGAACCTGAGACCATCGTCGAAGGTGAGATGATCAGCACCAGCGCTGTCATTGAAAAAATCCTCGCCATCTTTACACAAAGCCGCATCAAACAACGCGAAGTTGCCATTTCTGTAAGCGGAAATGGCATCATCATCAAAATGCTTTCTCTGCCTCTCACCAGTGAAGAGGAAATCGCAGAAGGCATCAAATGGGATGCTGAGCAAAACATTCCGTACGCGATTGATGAAGTCTACATTGACCACCAAGTGATTCGGACTCGTCCTGCGCAAGGCCAAGCGGATGTTCTTTTGATTGCGGCCAAAAAGACTTTCTGCGACCAGCACTTAGAGGTTGTTCGCGAAGCTGGTCTAGAACCGGTCGTGCTCGACGTTGATTGCTTTGCTGTTCAAAACGCCTTTGAAGTCAACTACGAGATTCCGCAAGGTGAAACGGTCGTATTGCTCAACATCGGCGCATCGACCATCAACGTAAATGTGCTTCAGAGCGGCATTACTGCTTTCGCGCGCGACATTTTAATAGGCGGCAAACTCTACACCGAAGAGCTTCAAAAGCAGCTCAACGTCTCCAACAAAGACGCTGAAGCGCTCAAACTCTCGGCAACGTATGAGGAAAATCCGGCGCCAGAAGTTCAGCGCGTTTTGGCTGCAGTCAACGAAACACTCGCAGGCGAAATCCTGCGCACGCTCGACTACTACCGCAGCACATTCTCGGACGATCACCTCTCCACGATTTACCTTTCCGGCGGCACCGCACGCGTACCTTCATTGGCCAAAACCATTGAAATGCGCACCGGTCTCACCGTGGAACTCATGGATCCGTTCCACAAAATCGCGATCGACCCGAATTTGTTCGATCTTGAATACATCGACCAAGTTCGTCCCATGGCAGCTGTCGCAGTTGGCCTCGCATTGCGCCGCGGAGGTGACAAGTGATCCGCATTAACCTCCTGCCCAACAAAGGAACGACACATCAAGAGAGCGGCAAACAGCTCGTGATCTTTTTTGTCGTTTTAATGTTGGTCGAAGTGGCCGCGCTTTTTTACTACCAGCACGAACAAAACGTCTTGCTCGACAACGCAAAAGCCGAAAATGCCAAGCTCAAAAAGCAGCTGGCTGAGGTTAAAAAGCGCACTGCCGAAGTCACCGTTTTAGAAAAGCAAAAAGCGGCGCTCGAAGAGCAAAAGCGCGTGTTGGACAGCCTTATCGAAGGCCAGAGCGGCCCCGTTCGCATGCTGGACGAACTCGCTCAAATTTTGACGCCACTCGATGATCCACACGAAAAATTCGAAGCTCAAAACAAAGGCTGGAACCCCGATTGGGATCCAAAGCGCCTTTGGATTGACACATTCGTCGAGAAATCGCGCGTCATCAAAATGACCGGTCACGCGCGCAACAACGACGACTTGGCCGAATTTTTGCAGCGCTTAAACGAGTCGCGTCACTTCGTGAACGTGAACTTGAATTTCTCGAACACCGTTGAAGTTGCCAAGTTGGGTAAAGCCAAGCTCATCGCATTTTCCATTGATGCTCTTGGCATTTACGGTCCTGGTGACGTTCGCAAATTGGCAAACGGTGAACTCGGAACGCCAGCCAACGCGCAGAAGCAAAAGCAGAAGAGGTAATTCATGGACAAATTGCTTGAAAAATTCATGAACCTCCCAACGCCGCAAAAAGCGCTGATTTTCATCGTGCTCATGGCGCTGATTGCTGCGGGTTGGTACAACTTTTTCTATCAAGAAACGGCTTCTGCGCTGAACCGCGAATCTGCCACCACAAGCAAGCTCAACAAAGACCTGCTGGCCGAAAACGACATCGAGCAAAACATCGAGATCTACAAGCAAGAGATCGCTGTGCTCGAGCGTTCTCGCGACGAATTACGCCAGCGCCTGCCCGACAATGCGAAAATTGCTGAGCTTTTGCAGCAAGTGCACGATCAGGCCAAAATCACCGGTTTGGAAATGTCCCGCTTCCAGCGCGGCAAACCGGAAGAAATGCCGATGTACACGCGCATTCCCGTCAACATGGAGTTGAACGGAACCTTCAACGAAATCACGGCCTTCTTCTACTACTTGGGCAAATTGAAGCGCATCGTGAACGTTGAAAACATTTCGCTCAGCCTGGCTTCAAAGCATGACGAAAGCGTCAACCGCTTGAAGGCCACTTGCGTCGCCACCACGTACATGTCCCAGTCCACCGCAGGAGGTCAGAAGTGAAACTTTTCACGCATGCACTTCTCGCGACTCTGCTGGCGGCTTCAGTTTGGGGCTGTGGTGAAGATCAACCTCGCGTAGCACGTGGTCGAGGCACTCCTTCGGCAGCCAAGTCGAAAGCCACGCAAACCCAGGCTGCTGCTGAGATTGACGAAAATAAGCTTCCGCCCAAATTACGAAATGTAGACTGGAACGAAGAAAGCGACGAACCTCGCAACAACGTGGGGCGTGATCCTTTCCTTCCCTACGTAAATGATTTAATCGCAACGGTTGAGCATCCCAAAGAGGATGACCCGGTTGAAGAAGTTCCGGTGAAAGGCAACCTCGTGCAGTTTGATGTTCAAGAACTTCAGCTGCTCGCCATCATCACTGGAACCGCTGTTAATAAGGCGATGCTTACAGATCCTTCTGGCGTGGGTCACGTCATTCGCGCAGGAGAAATCGTGGGCCGAGTTCCGATGCGTGTTGAACGTATCACCCGAAATGAAGTTTTATTCCGACCGCTGCACCCCACCAACGATCAGTCGGCGGAGATCCGTAAGACCCTCTTAACCCAGGAGGAACTGGAGGAACTGCTGCCATGATCGATACTTCAAAGAACCGTGCCATGCGTCCATTCGCGTCTCGTTCAAAAAGCTTCCTCACGGCTCTCCTCGCTTTCTGCTTTACGTCTCAGGCGTTTGCAGAAGAGGCCAACAATGTGCTGCGCGGCATCGAGGTGCGCGAAGGCAACCAAACGACCGAAATCGCCGTGCAAGGCACCAAGCCACCGGTCTTTACGGTTTTCAAACTCAACGATCCACCGCGCTTGTTCATCGATGTTTCAGGCGCAGATGCTTCGGCGTTGAACGAGCCGGTCGAAGTTGAAAATGGCGTGGTTTCTCGAATTACTCCGCTCCAGTTCAACGACAAGCTGGTTCAGATCAGCCGCTTAATCGTGAGCTTAGAAAACGACGCTGCGTACTCGGTCAAAGCCCAAGGCAACGAACTTCAGGTTAAGATCGATGCGTCGGCTCGTCATACGCTTCGTCCGGTCGCATCGAATGCGCAGAACATTCCAGTCGCGCAACCTTCCGTTATTGTAAAAGAAGTTGTCGATCCGGCAGTGCTTGCTCGCGCCGAAGAAGCGGAACGTAACGCCGCGCTCGCCAAAGCAGAAGCCGATGCCGCTCGCGCTCAGGTTGCAAAAGCTCAACTCGAAGCAGAACAGGCCGCTCAGGAAGCCGCACGTTTACAGAAAGAATTGGAAGCGGGTGCTCAAGTCGAAGCTGCTCGCTTGGCCGCTGAACGCCGCGCCGCCGACGCCGAAGCCCGCGCACAAGCCGCTGAACGTGAAGCAGTTAAAGCACAAGCCGAAGCGAAACGAGCCAGCGATCTCGCGCTCGCCGCAGCCGAAGAAAAAGCTGCTCACGCTGCAGCCGATGCTCGAGAAGCTCGCGCTCAGGCTGCAAAAGCTGCCTCTGAAGCCGAACAACTTCGACTCGCTGCTTCTATCAGCGAAGGTTCTGCGAAAGAAACCGAAGCCGCTCGATTGGCTGCCGAACGTCGCGCAGCCGACGCCGAAGCACGTGCGAGCCGCATTGAAGCTGAAGCACAGCGGAAACTCGAAGCTGCTCAGGCCGAAACAGCTCGCCTCCGTAGCGAAGTCCAAAAGAACGCTCAGGCTGCCGCTTTGGCTGAACGCCAGGCCGAAGACGCCGCTGCCCGTTTCGCGGCTGCGCGGGCCGAAGCTGAGCGTTTGACGATCGCCGAGCGCCAGGCCGAAGAAGCTCGCAAAGCCGCAGAAGCTCGCGCTCTCGCCGCTGAGTCCGCCAAAGCACAGGCGATGAACAAGGCGAACGCTCAACTGCTGAACACTGAAACAGAAGCCAAAGAAGCGCTGGCTCGTGCTGAAGCGCGTGCTCTCGCTGCTCAGCAGCTTGCCGAGTCCGCTCGCCAGGCAGCTGCGCAAGCTGAAGTTGAAGCAAAGTCGCGCGCCGAAGCAGCTGAACGCCAGGCTGCGTTGTCCGAACGAGAATCCCGCGCTCGCGCTGAAGCCGCCGAACGCGAACTTGCTCTCGTTCGTTCCGAAGCCGCTGAACGCCAATTGAGCGCTCGCAACGCCACTTCCGAACGCGAAGCGGCCGAAGCTCGCACACGTGAAGCCGAACAGCGCGCTGCTCAAGCAGTCACCGCTGCCGAAGAACGCGAAGCCGCTGCTCGCGCTGCCGAAGCCCGTGCTCAGGAAGCGTTGGCGCGTGCTCGTGAAGCCGAAGCGTTGGCTTTGTCCGAGCGCGCAAGCGCCTTGGCTCGCGCTCAGGAAGCAGAAAACCGCGCTCGTGAAGCCGAAATTCGCGCTGCTCAAGCTCAAGCTCAGGCTCAACAGCAGCAATCCAACGTCGCCGCCACCGCTAAAGAAGCAGCTGCTGCAGATGCTCGCATTGCCTCGGCTGAAGCTCGCGCCCGCGAAGCCGAAGCTCGCTTGCAGCAAGCAGAAATGCGCGCACAGGAAGCCGAACGTTTGGCGCGCACCAATACGCAAAATGCCGACGAACGCGCTCGCGCCGCTCAAAAAGCAGCGGAAGAACGCGCTCGAGCAGCAGAAGAAGCGCTCGCTTCTGCACAAGCCCAAGCGGCCGCTGAAAAAGCGCACACCGAGGCCGCCGAAGCCCGCGCTCGCGCTGAAAAAGCTCGCGCCGACGAAGCCATTGCGTCTGAAAGCGCGGCTTCTTCTCGTGCCGAAGCCGCTCAAGCTCGCGCCGAAGCCGCTGAAGCTGCACAAAAGCAATTGGCCAAACAGGCCGACGCTGCTCGCTCTGAAATTGCTCGTTTGACCGATGCCAGCTTGGCGCTTGAAAGCGAACTCCAAGTTGCCATCGCCCAAAACGACACTCAGAGCCGTGCTCGCATCGAAGCCGAGCGTCGCGCCGCCGAAGCAGCTCTCCAGGCCGAGCGTTCCGCCATGGCCAGTTTGGAAGCCGAACAGCAAAACGCTGCTCTGGATGCTCAGACAAGCGCACTCAAGGCTCAACTCGCCAACGCTCAAAAGAACGGCGACAACACCGCTTTCTTGGAAAAGGAACTCGCTCGCCTCGAAAGCGAAACTGCGAAGCTTCGCAAAGACATCGCTTCCAAAGACAAAGAGCTGAAGCAGGCTCGCAGCGAAGCACGCAAAGCGGTTGCCGAACGCGATGCTCAGCGCAAAGCCGCTAAGCTCGCAGCCCAACAGAGCAAGTCGTCCGACAACGCCGTTGAACCTACGCTCGCTCGCGTCACCAACGTCGCTTTCGAAGACAACGACCGCCAAAGCCGCATTCGCATCTCGCTTAACGGCAAAGCCAAGACACGCATCAAGCGCGAAGGCGAGCGCACCCGCATTTTGGAATTAGTCAACGCGCAAATCGATCCGTCGCTTGAGCGCAGCTTAGACACCAGCGATTT
>JAZUEA010000022.1:0-2457 GCA_045639945.1 Myxococcota bacterium | reverse complement strand
CGCTTGGCCTCCGACTTAACAGCGCCGCGGCGTGGTACTTCTCGGCAAAGAACACCGGAATCAACAGCATCCAAATCGGCAACCGCGCACCGCACGACATGAGCGGCAGCACCATCATGGTCGTTAACCGATCGCGATCGTTCTCAAGCGTTCGCGTAGCCATAATGCCCGGCACGGAGCAGCCGAACCCTGTAAGCATGGGCACGAAGCTCTTACCGTGCAGGCCGAACTTGTGCATCAGCCGGTCGACCAAGAAAGCCGCCCGAGACAGATACCCTGTGTCTTCGAGGAACGACAACCCGAAGAACAACAACAGAATGTTCGGCAAGAACACGATCACGCCGCCCACGCCGCCGATGATGCCGTCGACCAGCAATGAGCAAAGCAACGACTCGTCCGGATTGCTGAACAGCGACGTAACAAACTCGCCCAAGGCGCTGAAGCCGTCTTCAATCAACCCCATAAGGGGATCGCCGACGGTAAACGTGAGCCAGAACAGCGCGTACATCACCACCGCAAAGATCGGCAGCCCCAACCAGCGGTGCGCAAGGATCTTATCGATGCGATCGGACGTTGCGCGCGCGTCAGGACGGCTCTCCTGCAGTAGGACTTCACGCATCAACCCATCGACGAACCCGAACGCACTGTGGGTGACAAACAGCGGCATGTCCATGCCAGTCTCGGCCTCGATCTGCTCGCGATACTTGGCCGCCACCGCCTTTGCCTGCGCAACGGTCGGTCCATTGATGGGCAGCTCTGTGTCATCGACCAAAATACGCGACGCAAACCAAGCGCGCGCGGTCTTGCTGTACCCTGTGATCTCGCCGTCTCCAAGCGCCGCCTTCACATCAGCCAAGGCGGTGTCGAGTCGATCACCCAGCTTTAAGCGGCTCTGCGGCACCGGACGCTTTGAGGCCGTCACAATGGCGTTGCGCAACGCATCGATGCCTTCAGGATGGTGCGCCGACGTCTGAACGACCGGGAAACCCAACAGAAGCTCCATTTGCTGTACATCGAGCTTCTGGCCGGCCTTGCGCGCCTCATCCGTCATGTTCAGACACAACACCAACTTCAAGTCGAGCTGCATCAGATGAGTGAGGAACACCAGGCTGCGCTTGAGACTGGTGGAGTCCGCTACAAAGACCGCCACGTCGTACTGGCCCTTGAGCAGTTCGTCACGTGCAATCCGCTCCTCGGGAGAGAACGACGACAGACTGTAAATGCCCGGCAGATCGTGGAGTTCAACAGTAAAATCTTCGCCGAACTTGGCATGGCCAACGTGCTGCTCAACGGTCACACCAGGGTAGTTCCCTACCTTCTGGTGTTCACCAGTTAAGAGATTGAACAGAGATGACTTGCCACAGTTCGGTTGCCCTGCGAGTGCAACCTTAAGTGTATTCATCAGACTTTTTCGACTGTTACAGAGACAGCTTCCTCACGACGGAGGGCGAGTTGGAATCCAAGAATTCGGATCCAAATGGGATCGCCGCTGATGGCGCGGCGTTCGATTTGCAATTCAACGTTGGGCAAGATGCCCATGTCCATCAGTCTCTGGCGGACTTCTTCTCTCGCCTTGACCAATTTGACGCGGCACTTGTCGCCAGGTTGCATCTGATCGAGGTTAAGACTGCCTAACATTGCGCAGACCTCAATCGACAGAGGGCAACGTCGCAATGAATCCGAAGGAAGCCTGGAAACCGAGCTTGTCTTCGTCTTTGCCCTGATCAAACGCGACACCCGCGCTGGCAAGGAGCTCCAAGTTCCTGAGAATGAAAACGTTGTAGCCCAACTCGACGGAATTGAACTGGAACGAATCCTGGCCGTCCTCGGCGTTCAAGTGCGCGGTCATTTCCGTGCCAACCAACACCTGGTGACGATCAGCGAGCGAGTAGTAGACACCGGGCGTCAACTTGAGATCGACGGCGATTTCACCTTTGCCGTCTTCGGTGTCGCGGTGCGTCAAGGGAAGAGCGACCTGCGTAAAGAAGCCGAACCCGGCGAGCTCGTCTTTGCTGTCCACGTTGAGTTCGAAGCCCGGCGCGATCTCGATGGCGCTGCCGTCCATGGCACCGTTTAACATGACATCCAGGTCAAAGTGCTCGGTATCAACGACGGTCGAGAAGAGACCAAGAGATGCCGCGCCAACACCATTGAGGTAGCCATCGCCTTCGAGAGAAAGACCGGCGGTCAAGTTCAAGGTACCAGGCAAGCCAGCACCCAGCACGATTTCGGAGCCAAAGGTTTTGAATTCGCGATCGAGATTCAGATTGCCGGCGCTTACGGTCATTTCGACATCGGTCAGACCTTTGTCGAAAGCTTCGAGGGTATCCACAGCGAACGCGCTGCTGGCGATGAGAGAAGTGGCAGCAAAGGCGGCGAAAGCGGAAGTAAGGCGCGTCATCATTCAATTCTCCGGGTCAATTTGGCTGGTTCAGCCATGTTTCGTAGAGTAGTCAA
>JAZUEA010000021.1:0-3482 GCA_045639945.1 Myxococcota bacterium | reverse complement strand
ACACCTCAAATGACTGCCCCACCTACAGTTGTTACACCGCTCAATGCAATCAGCACGAATGCACCTACGAGCAAATTAGCGGCTGCCAAACTTGCGACGTTGATGACGACTGCGATCACAACGCTTGCCAAATCGCAACTTGCAACTTTGGCATTTGCGCCGTCCACAATGTCAGCGATTGTCAACTTTGCACAACCGCGAGCAACTGCGAATCCCGCACTTGCCAAACCGCAAGCTGCGACAACGGCATTTGCAGCTACACTCCTCAAAGTGGCTGCGAAGTTTGTTCGACCAGCGCAACGTGCACTTCAGTCAGCGACGACTGCGACCAAGGCACCTGCACCAACGGCAAGTGCGCCTACTCGCAAAAGGCCAATTGTTGCAGCGAAAAATACCCGTGCGAAACCGGCAAGATCTGCAACAGCAACCACGTTTGCGAAACACCTGCGACCAACGCCATTGACTGGTGCCGTCTCCACAGCGTTCAGCCTCAAAACAACATGGAAGCTGGCGAATATGCCATCGCGACGGTTCACATCAACGAAAACGGCATCACCAACATTTCAAGCGGAACAGACGAAAACGACGCCATTCAGGTGTTTGTTGGCTACGGCGCACCTGGTTCACAGCCTGCAACCGCGTCTGGTTGGAAATGGACCGAGGCCTGGGGCAACACCTACTGGGACGACAGTAACGAGCGCGGCAACGACGAGTACGAGACAATGTTTGCCATTAACACGCCTGGCACTTACGCGATTGCAGCGAAGGTTACGGCTGACGGTGGTCAAACGTGGACGTACTGCGACACAGACGCTCGCAATTACGGTGCCGGCGATGGTTCCGCCGATGGATACAACCCCAACAATGCTTGGGCATTCACCGTTCTTGAATCGGGTGGCACGGGTGGAACCGGTGGATCGGGCGGCACAAGCGGCGATTCCACAGGCGTGTTCTTCAGCAAATACATCGAAGAAAGCGGCAGGAATAAGCTCCTCGCAATCGTCAACAACACTGGCAGCGCCTACGACGTTTCTGATTGCACCGTCCGCATTTATGCGAACGGCAGCGCAACCTCGACAGCGACTATCAACCTGACGGGCGACACCTTGCTCGCCGATGACGATGTCTTCGTGCTTTGCAACACCCAAATGGCCATCAGCGGCTTCTCACGCCAAAACCAGTGTGACCAGCAAAGCGGCAGTTTGAGTTTCAGCGGTGATGACGCCGTTACACTCACCTGCGGCGGCACTGTTGTGGATCAAATCGGCATCATCGGCCAACGACCCACCGACGGTTGGGGCACACTGGATGGTGTCTTTACGCAAAACAAGAGTTTGTATCGTAAGTGCACTGTTACCAGCGGTTTTGTACCGAGCGCAGGTGTTACAACTTACGATCCGAGCGACGAATGGGAAGCCAAGTCGATCGATACCGTTGAAGGCGTTGGTTCCTACCAATGCAACCAAGGCGGCACTGGCGGTTCTGGCGGCGCTGGCGGTTCAGGTGGCTCTGGCGGTTCAGGTGGCTCTGGCGGAAGCGGTGGTTCCAACGTCAACGTCGGCACGATTTTCTTTAGCGAGGACCTTGAAGGCTCGTCGAACAACAAAGCGCTTGAGATCTACAACCCCACCAACTCGCCGGTTGATCTTTCGTACTGCACCATCGAGATCATTGCCCAAAGCAAAACGTCGATCAGCACGAACGTCACCAACAGCATTTCCATGGAACACACGCTTCAGCCGGGCGCAACCTTTGTGCTTTGTCACAGCAGCATTGCAAGCACATGTTCCAGCAACTGCACGACAACAAGCAGCCAATTAACTTTCAACGGCAACGATCCGGTCATTTTGCGTTGCAACGGTGAAGTCGTCGATTCCATTGGCCGAGTAGGCGAAAACCCCGACATTGCTGCTGGTAACAAAGATGCGGGCTGGGGCGCCGCCGGCGTTTGCAGCACGCTCGACATGACACTGCGCCGTAACTGCGACATCACTTCTGGCGACACAAATCCCGAAGACGCATTTGAGCCGTCCTATGAGTGGAGCGGCTACAGCAAAGACTCCTGCGGCAACCTTGGGAGCTACCACTGCAACTGAGTCGCCCGCCTAAATTCCCTTCCTTTTCGCTGACAAATCCTTTTCGCCGTTCACTTTCTCGCCTTAATTGAAAAAAACAGAATCGCGCTTCTTAAAGATGTGCACTTTTTCTGTTTTTCTGCGCGCGGTGCGGGCATCATACACGAACCTCTGGAGGTCGCGCATGAGCGAAAACGAAATCAAAGAAAGCACGGTTTTGCAGGAAGGCGAATTGTCAAACGACTCGCCGCTTACTGAAATTGCCAAAGTTCTGATCAGCCGCGGATACAATCTCCGCAAGGCCGACAATATTTGGCAGGCATTTCACCGCGAGCTTTGGAGCTTCGAATTCGATGAGCGCGTCGGTGGCATTTTGTTCCAATTCTTTGTCCGCACCGAAAAAGACAAAGTCAGCGAAATCGAAATGCTCCGCTGGATCAATGAACTCAATCAACAAGCCAATGTCACGCGCTTCTACCAAGATGAAGAGGGTGACTTTGCCGCTGAAGCGTGGTGGCCAAATACGTATGATTCCCGTGCGTTTGCCGCCTTCCTTGACGCCTGGATCAACGACGGGCGCTTCCTCACTAATCACCGTATGACGGGAAGGATTCTGTAATGACGACACTCGACGCCTACACCAAGGCAGCTGAAGCTGCAGCTTATCTCAAGACCAAGGGTGAAGCCCCGGTCGTCGCCGCTGTTTTGGGCAGCGGTCTTGGTGCATTTGCAGACGCACTCGAAAACGCTGAACGAATCCCGTTTGCAGAAATTCCTCACTTCCCGAACGTCGCCGTCACCGGTCACGCTGGTGCTGTCGTCATCGGCAACCTTCCAGGAAACGGTCCGCGCATCGTCGTTTTAGCTGGCCGCGTCCACATTTACGAAGGTCACGATTTGGACGTCGTGGTTCACGCTCTCCGCAGCTTGGCACTCTGGGGCGTTAAAGCCGTGTTGCTCACCAACGCCGCTGGTGGTTTAGGCGACGGTTTCGAGGCCGGCGATCTCATGCTCATCACCGACCACATCAACCTCACCGGCAAGAACCCGCTTGTGGGCAAGAACGACGAACGTTTGGGCGCTCGCTTCCCTGACATGAGTACCACTTACGATCCCGAGCTCTGCAACATCGCCCGCAAGGCCGCTCAGGATTTGGGCATCAAGCTTCAAGAAGGCGTCTACGCCGGCATGCTTGGACCGAGCTACGAAACGCCCGCTGAAATTCGCATGCTTAAGACCATTGGCGCTTCTTCGGTCGGCATGTCCACCGTGTGCGAAGCCATCGCCGCTCGCCACGCCGGCATGAAGATCTTGGGCTTCTCCTGCATCACCAACCTTGCCGCAGGTATCTCCAAGACCGAGCTCAACCACGCTGAGGTCAAGGAAACCGCTGACAAGGCAGCCGCC
>JAZUEA010000020.1:0-1790 GCA_045639945.1 Myxococcota bacterium | reverse complement strand
AACACGAGCGCGACTGCAACGCCCGCGCCTATCAACGCAAAAACACCCATCAGGGCACTTCGACCGCCTCGAGGATGCGAGCGACAATGTCGTCGCTGGAGACCTCTTCGGCCTCGGCCTCGTAGGTTGTGATGACGCGGTGGCGGAGAATGTCAGGGGCGAGCGCTTTGATGTCTTCGGGCGTGACGTAACCGCGGCGGCGCATGAATGCGTGAGCGCGAGCGGCTTTGGCCAACCAAATGCTTGCACGAGGAGATGCACCGTACTGAATGAAGCCTTTCAACTCCTCGATTTTCTTGCGCATTTCTGGCTTTACGTTCTTGATGGTCGACGGATCACGCGTGGCGCTGATGATGTCCAGGATGTATTCCTTGGCTTTGTCGTCGATGTAGATTTCGTCGATAACTTTGCGCGCGTTCGCGATGCGCTCAGGTGTAATCACCGGCTTCAACGTAGGCGGCACCGGATTGAGCTGGCGCTCCATGATTTCGCGCTCTTCTTCGCGAGTGGGGTAGCCAATTTTCACGAGCAACATGAAACGGTCCACCTGCGCTTCCGGCAGCGGATAAGTACCTTCTTGATCAACCGGGTTTTGCGTTGCCATTACAATGAACGGCTCATCCAGCTGGTAAGTCGTTTCACCGATGGTGACTTGGTGTTCCTGCATCGCTTCCAAAAGCGCGCTTTGAACTTTGGCCGGTGCACGGTTGATTTCGTCGGCCAGCACGATGTTTGCAAAGATCGGACCTTTGCGAGGCGTGAACGAACCCTGCTGCGGGTTGTAGATCAACGTACCGATAAGATCGGCCGGCAAAAGGTCCGGGGTGAACTGGATGCGTTGGAATTTTGCGTCCATGGCCTGCGAAAGCGCATTGACCGTTAGCGTTTTGGCCAAACCTGGAACGCCTTCGAGCAGCACGTGACCGCCAGTCAAAAGGCCAAGCAAAACGCGCTCAACCATGTGGCGCTGGCCAACGATGACCTTGTCGATCTCGGTGAAAATCTCGTCGATGAAACCGCTTTCGTTGCGGACCAGTTCGTTAATGACGCGGACGTCGCTTTCCAATTTCTTCTCCTTTGAGCCGCTTCAAGCGGACAAAATCATTTGCGCGCCTAAAAACACGATGTGCGGCGCGTGATATTCCCGGACATTGATTCATGCAAACTCTAAAAAGTGATCGCTGAAGACTCGATTTCAAGACTTTTAGACGCTTTGCCTATGTTTCATTCGAAATGAGTGGTAAAGCGACGTTTTCCAAAGCGCTTTCGATGGCAGAAAGGATTCCTATGCAACTTGTTGGCAGCAAGATCTCGGCGATCAAGCAAGAAGTGATCAAAGCCTTGGTGGAGTCAAAGCTCGTCGAAATTGAGCCCGAAAATACTGAAGAAGTCGGGCTTGATATTGAAGCGGTGCTAAAGGAATACCTGCGCCGAGACCGCCTTTTGACCGACAAGGCCAAAGATGAAGCTCAGAAGCGCGGTCTTGAATTTGGCGCTCACCACAAAATCAAGCGTACCTTGGCAGAAAAAGAGCGCTTCCCGCTTTACGATGAATCTTTGGGTTACATCTGCAACCAGCTCATCGAAACGTTGCTTCACACGCAGCACGTTGAAGAAGTTTACGGTGAAGATCACGAACTTCGCGCCGTGATCGCGCCTGTGCTCAAGCACCACATGTCGGCCGGCGACGGTGTGGATCTCGAAGTTCGCAAGCGCATCAAGAACCTGCAAGAAGGTACGCAGGATTGGGAAATCCGTTACCAGCAGGAAATGGCTCGCGTTCGCGCTGC
>JAZUEA010000019.1:0-1512 GCA_045639945.1 Myxococcota bacterium | reverse complement strand
CGATCTTTGCTTTTCTTGACCGACTCACGGAACGCAAAAACGATTCGGACGTCATCTGAGAATCCGTTTTTGCACAGTTTTTCCACAACTTTTTGCACAAAAAGCTCGAATCAAACGGCAGAAAAGTTGGCAAATGGGGCCTGCTATGTTAGGTTTCGCGCGCTTTTAATCAAAACTAGGTGAAATTCGCCAACAAATGTCGCGCGTTTACCTTGATTCTTCTGCAAGTGGCTACCAAGCCCGCGTCTGGCGCCTAATGTGGATCGTCGTTGCGGCGATCAGTGCGCTGATGTTGCGGCTTGCCCAATTACAGCTGATCGAAGGCAACGAACTCCACGACTCCTCCATCAAGAACTTTGCCCGTTCCACTCGACTCCCTTCCAACCGTGGCACCATTTTAGATCGCCAAGGCCGCGTTCTTGCGGTGAACCGCCCATCGTTCGACCTCTACGTCATTCCAGGACGCGTTCGCGATATCGATAAACTCATTGCCGGTTTGGAAGAAGTTCTCGAAATCGACGCATTAGACGCACTCAAACTTCGCGAGCGCATCGAAGAACCGCGCGGTCTCTGGAGACATCGCTCCATTTTGGTTTCTCGCGACATCAATCGCCAAAAAGTCGCTCAAGCAGAAGCCCTCCGCGCCAACGTCGACGGCATTTCCATTCAAATCCGCTACCAACGTGAATATCCCTACGGCGAATTGGGTGCCCACCTTTTGGGCTACATGGGCAAACCGCGCGCCGAGGAACTTCGCGATCAAAATCGCTACACGCAAGATTCGCTCTTAGGACGCGCCGGCATCGAGCGCCGTTACGAAGAAGTTTTGCGCGGCGAAGATGGATTTGAACGCTACGTGGTGGACGCTCGTGGTGCTCGTGCCGAAAACATGACCTGGGCCGAGCAAGCGCTCGAAGATCAAATCGTTCGCAAAGACCCGATCCGAGGCATGGACGTGCAGCTCACCGTTGACGCTGAAGTTCAACGGCTGCTGCTCAATTCAATGGCGCGCTACGAATCCGGCGCCGCCGTGCTCATGGATCCGCGAAACGGCGAAGTTTTAGGCATCGTCTCTAAGCCCGGATTCGATCCCAACGCCTGGTCTGGTCGTCTCACGCCCGAAGCCAAACGCGCCATTGACGAAAACTCGTACAACCCCATGCTCGACAAGTCGGTTCACTCCTACTTCCCGGGCTCGGTTTACAAAGTCGTCACCGCACTTGCAGCGCTTGAAGAAGGCATTCTCGATCCGTACCAACTCATCGATTCGCCTGGTTTTTACGAGTACGGCAACCGTATTTTCCACTGCTACAAGCGCTCTGGACACGGCAAAGTCGATTTGCGCGGCGCACTTGCAGCCTCTGCCGATGTTTACTTCTACCGATTGGGTGAGCAGCTGGGCATCGACACCATGGCGCGTTACGCCGAAATGTTCGGCTTTGGTCAAAAGCCCGGCTTAGGCATCAATGGCGAATCCGCAGGTATTGTCCCCACCAAGGCTTACCACGACGC
>JAZUEA010000018.1:0-3032 GCA_045639945.1 Myxococcota bacterium | reverse complement strand
GCGGCATCCCGGAGGAGGACAAGAGCTGAAGTGGGGTCGCCAGCTTCGATTTTTTCACGAGCGGCGGCAACAAGTACGCGGTGGCCTGTGGTGCAAAGGGCGCTTCCCATCTGCTCAAAGCGAAGCGCAAGTTCGGCGTGATCGACCATAGATCCTCCTCAAACGGGCGGCATGATACCCGCGTTCCGGCGAGACGTCACGTTTCACGAAAGAGATTTGGCGGAAAATTGCGCATCTGATGGAGATTCTTGCGCAGAATTCAAAAGTTACGCGTTCTTACGCTCGATTGCGGATTCCGTCCAATTTGTGTGTGCTTTCGCAAAAAATTATTCGAATTGTGATATCAAAGAATGTTCCAGCGCGAAAATAATAATAAAATCAAAGAAATACAAAATTACGTCATAAAAAGATTTAGGCAAAAAAAAAGGCCCCCGAAAGGGCCTTAAGCGCTTAAACGCGAGAAATATTACTCGGCGTCAGCGTCGTCGACGGTGAAGGAAGCTTCGCCCGTGTAGGGGTTCGCAGGAGCGTTGATGCACTTGGTGCTAGCGGCGAAGTTGCTGGTGACGCCTTCTTCGCAGACGTAGACCTTGTAGGACTCCTCATCATTGCCTTCGACTTCGCCGATGACGATGTCGCAGCCGACGAGGGAGTCAGCGTAGGTGAGGGTGATGACACCGCCCATGCCGATGGAGGCGTAGGTGTCCTTCGACTCGTCCTTGATGGAGTCGAGCTTGGCGCGGTCGATGCCAGAGCTGCAAAGGGTCTTGTCATTGAGGTTTTCACCGGTGCAGACCTTACCATCGCCGAGTTCGATCTTGCCATCGGTGTAGTTGACAGCGTCGCCATCGCATTCGACCATGACGCTGTAGATATCGGCACCAGGAGTACCCTTCTGGTTTTCAACCTCAGAAGCGTCCTGGATCACGAGAACGTTGTAAGAAGCGCCTTCATCAACGGCACCACCGTCGTCATCATCGTCGTCGGCGTCGCAAGCGGCGAGACCGCCCATGAGGCAGAGGGAAGCAGCGAGAGTCAAAACGTTACGAAGCTGGAACATGAGAATTCTCCTTTAAAGTTTCGAGTTCGTCCAAGAACCAGTCGCCCGGTTCACAATCGAAACGCGAGCGAGAGTACGAGTCCTTTTTAATCGAGTCAATGCCCTGAAGAAGATTTTTTGCACAGAGAAAGAAAAGATTCTGATTTTACAACACAAAGTGAGTCTGTTGTTGTGAATATTAGAATCGTGAGGAAGGACCGTGGTGGCGAGACGAGCGTGAGCGCCGACGCGGGGAAAAATCAAAACTTGTGTATTTTCGCCAAGCTTCGAGTTTTCCTTGGCTGAGTTGGCCGGCTTCAAAACGGAGTTCTGAGAATGCGACCATGCCAGCCAACATTTCGGAGGGATATGTCTCACGACGTGGTGTGTGCTTGCGCGCTGGATCCAAGCGAACTTGGCTTTCCAAAATAGAAAGCGTGAGGCTCAAATCTTTGTGCGCAATTTTGAAACGCTTCGCCGCAGAATCGAGAACTAAGTGTGCAATTTCTTTTAGTTTTGAAGGTGTTGGCGGCGTAGGCAAACGACGCAAAACAGCTCGGAAAATGGGCCAGAAAAGCACTGCCAGCAACACGCCATTTTCTACATTTTGATGACCGGCGCAGCGTTTATCTAATGCCTTTAATAGACCGTAAAGCTGTGCTTGATCGGCGGAATCAGCCGCATCCAAATACGCAGAAACTTCAGGCATTAAGAGATCGAGCAGCGTGAGTTCATTTAAAAGCTCAATCGATTTGGCCGCAGCGCCGCCCCAAAGCATGCGAAGCAATTCTTCAAAAAGTCGTGGCACAGCAGCTTGGCGCAGCAAATTGCGTGAATCCAAAATTGCTTGTCGGCACTGAGGTTCCAATGAAAAGTCAAGACGCGCTGCAAACTTTACCGCTCGCAACATGCGCACAGGATCTTCGCCAAAACGAACTTTCGGTTCGCCGATGACGCGGATGATGCGCGCTTTCAAATCGGCCAGACCTCCTACGTAGTCTAAAATTTCGCCACGAATGGGGTCATAAAAGAAGGCGTTGATAGTGAAATCGCGGCGATTTGCATCACTTTCGGGAGTGCCAAATTCGTTGTCGTCGCGAATGAGGGCGCCTTCATTTTCTACAGGCGGCAGCGCGCGAAATGTTGAAACTTCAATGATTTTTCCGCCGCTGTACATGAAATGCGCAAGTCGGAATCGTCGACCGATGATGCGGCAATTTCGAAACAGGCTGTGCAGATCTTCGGGGCGCGCTGATGTGCTGATGTCGAAATCTTTAGGCGTTCGACCGAGCAGCAAATCGCGTACGCCACCGCCGACCAAGTAGGCGATGTAATCGTAGCTTTGGAGGCGGCGAATGAGCTGTGCAGCGTCGCGATCCAAATCTTGGTTGAAGTTTGAGGGAGCAGGAAAAACGTGCAGAGATTTCGGCATAGCGGCGCTGTGTATCGGAATTTTTATCGAACTTCAAGGATTGCGCGGGGTTAGAAATGCTGGTTGCTAGACGCGCGTTCAGAGTGTAAAAAATTTTTTCAAAAAAAAGCACGAGCCACGCAACAACGCAGTTTTGTCGCCGATGAATCAAAATGAAGGCGCAAATCGAACAATTGTGGCAACCTGCGCCGGAACTGCAGCTAGGAGAAAAAAATGGCCAGTTTGAATCGCGTAATTCTCATCGGTAACTTGGGCGCTGATCCCGAAATTCGTAACACCGAAAACAACACCGTGGCGACGTTTAGCATTGCGACCAGCGAGCAGTGGACCGATCGCAGCTCGGGCGAGCGCAAAGAACGCACCGAATGGCACCGCATCGTTGTTTGGGGCCGCCAAGCTGAGCTTTGCCAGCGCTACCTTTCCAAGGGGCGCACCGTTTGTGTTGAAGGTCGCATCCAATCGCGCAAGTACACCGATCGCGACGGTCAAGAGCGCACCGCTTACGAAATCAACGCCTCGAACCTCACCTTCCTTGGTTCTGGTGGCGGCAACGGCGGCGGC
>JAZUEA010000017.1:0-11283 GCA_045639945.1 Myxococcota bacterium | reverse complement strand
ACGTACGATGCTCCAACTCAATGCCTGTTGCACCAACGACCATGATGTCAGCCAGCGCATTGCGATCAATGTTGAAGCGTTGATAGTCGGATTCTCTTTCAAGAACGAGTAATGCCGTGAACGACGACAAGACGCGGTGCTTGGTTGAAAGCGCAATGATCTGCTCTTTGTAGGCATTTTTGAGATCACGATCAGCGGTCGCCATCAAAGCCTGCAAACGCTCAATTCGAGCATGAACCGTTGCACGCTCCAAAAGCGGACGCTGCGCTTCGCGTATCGTCGGCGTCACTTCTAAATTCAAATCGCCAGAGAGCTTGATACTTAATTTTTGATTTGCCGGCGATTCAGCGTACACAAAAGCGGTGTCGCCACCTTGCAATCCGCGCAGGTTTGAAGGCCAAACAAAAACAGAGTTTTCGACGGAAATTTCAATAGAATCATAGGTTTTCGACAAAAGTCGCTTGGTTACTTCTGTCAAATCTTTGCGTACGTCGACCACTTGACCAGCACGCGGCAAAGGCAAGACCAAGCTTTCAAGCATTTCCATATCGCGCGCACTCGTATCAACGAGCACATCCGCGCGTTCAAATCCCTTGTCTTTTAGAGAAGTTAGGAATTGCTTAATTTTTGCAGAGTCGATTTCACCAGCATCAAACATGCCGTCGGTGACAAAGATCAGGCGAGGCGCTTTCAACGTTGAAATCACGTTTATTGCGGCTTCGAAGTTGGTCGCCCCCAATGCGCCTCGTGCAGCCAACTTGCTGACTGCTTCTGCAAATTGAGAAGCCTCTCCCTGGAAAATCACTTCAGCGGTTTGGTCAAACGCAACCACATCCACATGCTTTAAACCTTTTTGGGCCAAAGCCGTAATGAGTTGCTCCAAACGCTGTAAGCGTTCTTCGTAACCAATGCCGCGCGACGCCGACGTGTCGATCGCCAACACCGCATTTTCGAGAACATCTTCAGTCGATTGCTCCGGCAACACAAAGCGAGCAACGCTTAATTCGCCATTGCGAAGCGCCAGAGATTCCTTTGCTGTTTGGTCAAAGACGACGAAATCTTCGCTGGGTTTGAAATTGTCTTTTTGAATCTGGTTAACAGTGAATTGTGAGACTTCGCCGCCAAGTGACGTGTTTGCCTGAGCTTTTTGGTCATTGCTGACCATGGTCGTAATGCTCAAGTGCTCAATTTCTGGCAAGCCAATCAGCGGTAAGCGATAGCTTTCACCTGCATTTTTGAGCTCTTGCGACCACGAAATGATAATTTCTTTGCGCTCATTTGCTGCAATAGGAAAGACGCGTGCGTGAAAGCGATTGCCGCTGTCTTGCTCCATTAACGCCGGATCAATACGACGGTGGAGCGCATCTTCGTAAGCTCGACGCGCGGCTTGCTTTTCGACCACTTCACCTTCCATCCATCCGCCTGCAATCTTCATAGCAAAGCGACTGAGCGCAGCACCATCAGGCATGGTCACATTGAAGCGGCCTTCAATTTGTCGATCCTGAGGATTCTGGAAAATGACTTTCAATTCGGTGAAGGCAAGTGGACCGTCCACCACAACTTTGGCGTCTAAATCTACAAGGCGAAGTCCAACGCCATCGTTGGTCGTTAAACTGTAAGGCTGTTCTTCAAGTGCGATTTCTGTATTTTTTTGCTGGGCGACACTAGCGCTGCATAAGCAAAGTAAGACCAAAAAGAGCAGTGATGAAAAAACTCGATTTTTCATGTTTTCTCCTTTCTTCGGGGGAACGCACTATATATGGAGAATCAAGAACCAAACTTCAAACAAAACTAATTTTTTGAATTTCGGTCAAATATTCATGCGCATAAAACAATAGTAAACGATTCTGATTCTCCAAAATTCAAATCAAACTGCTCAAAATCTATTTTCTTTAAAGTTCTCTGATGATTGACAGAGCAAGGTGAGGGCGACTAAATGCGCCCTTTATTTGGAGGACGCTGTGTCTGAACCCTCAACTTCTGCGCGCAGTTATTGGCAGCAAACACCAAAGCATTTAAGCGACGATTGGCGAATCGTATTGCTTTTGGCAGTGATTTTGCTGGTCGTTTATCTTCCTGGATTAGGTAGTTACGGACTTTACGATCCATGGGAGACACACTACGGCGAAGTCGCTCGAACCATGGTCGAGAATGACAACTACATCGATCCGTGGTGGGGCTCGCCGTGGGACACTGAAGGTGTTCGGCGTGAACGCGAGGGCTTTTACTCCAAACCTCCCATGATCATGTGGATGATGGCAGGTGGATTGCAGCTGGTTGGATACAAAGCGCTTGGATTCAGATTCTTCTTTCCACTTGCAGCAGTGCTTGCACTGGTTTCTGTATATCTAGCTGTATCAAGGCTTTTTAGTCGTAGGGCCGGATTGCTCGCAACGCTTGTCACTGCGACAGTTCCATTCATGGTTGCTACCAGTCGCCAGGCTGTGCCCGATGGCGTTCTGGTTGCAATTGTTACCGCAGGCATGATGTCACTGGCGTACGGACTTTTTGGCGCAAAAGACGATGAGCGCGCGTCACCGCTGCTTTACGGTTTTGTGCTTGGTCTTGCCATTTTGGTGATGGTTGGCCAGTTGTGGGTCATGCTTCCCATGGATCGCAGCCCGGACGTCGTTCGGGCGTACATGGGAGAGCGGGGCATTTTCTTTAAAATTCAGTGGTGGTTCCAAGAAGTTTTCCTGGTCGCCAAAGGAAAAGGCTGGATCCTCGCTCTGATTTTGGCGCCTTTCGCTGCTTGGGCAGGTTTGCGTATCGCGCGAGAGCATCGGCGCAAAATGCTCTATGTTTACCTCTTTTATATTGCATGCGGTTTAATCGTCCCCACCAAAGGTTGGCTCGGTTGGGCACCCATGGGCGGCGCGATTTTGGGCTACATGCTCATCTCTGGCGACTGGAAAATTCTCACAAAGGTCGATATTCCCGGCGGTTTGCTCATTGTTTTCATGACAGGTCACCCATGGGTGATTGCCATGCTGGGTGGTCACCATCCGGGTTGGTACAAGCGATTTTGGGTGCATGATCACATTAACCGTCTTTTTGCTGGCGTTCACAGCTTGGACAACGGTGGTTTCGAATACTTTGTGCGCTGGCTGGGGTATGGACTTTTTCCGTGGGTTGGTTTGGTACCTGCTGCATTTATTCGTATTTTTGGCAGGTTACGCAAGCCAGCAGGTGAGAGTTGGACCAAACAACAGCGTTTTGAAATCTTTGTTCTTTGCTGGGCGCTCTTCAGTTTCTTCCTGTTCTCGAAGTCGTCCACCAAGTTCCACCACTATATTTTGCCGGCAGTGCCTGCCATTACGATTCTTTTAGGACTCTGCCTGGATGATCTATTTTCAGCCAAAGCACCTGCTAAGCTTTTAACGCTTTGTTCTGGTGCAATTGGTCTTTTCTGTATTGGAGAAGATCTGTATCGAATGCCATTAGTTTACGGTCAAGGCTCTCAAAATATTGTGAACATGTTCACATATAAATACGACCGTGAATGGCCAAAGTTCTTAGATGAAACTGCACTTTCAAAGCTCAAAGGCAGCGAACTCATGGATGCAATCGCGTCGAATGAATGGCTTCAGGATCTAGCATTTCCGCTGATTTGCATCGCAATTGCTGCAGCTGTTGGTTTGACTATCGCTGCATTCTCAAAGCGAAATTATATTGTTAGCGCAGTTGGATGTGTTGTTCTTTCTTTGTCCGGACTCTCAACCGCAGTTTATGTATTACAGAAGTATCTTCCTGATGTATCTGTTCACTGGAGTCAGGAAGAAATGTGGAATGCATACTATGATCAATGCACTAAATTTGCCCCTGAAGAAGTAGAGGATTTCAAGCGCCAACTTTTGCTTGTTTCTGAGCGCATTCCTTCAAAACTTGAAACATTCCCGAAAGCTTGGTGCAAAGAACCCATTGTGGCGTTCCGCACAAACTGGCGTGGAGAAACCGTTTACTCGGCAAACACTGTGATTCCTGCGCCAGAAACCAAGAATCTGGCAACGTTCTTGGATGTTTGGCCTGACAAGCCATTTTATCTGTTTACGGAACGAAGCAGAGTGCGTTCTGAGTTAGATCCGCATTTGCCGGCGAGCTTGAAAGATCGCTACGAAGAAGTATTCGGAAAGAACTTAAAATTCGTGCTGTTACGCATCGATCCCAAGTTGGAACCGAAGAACAAGAACGCCAAAGATTCCGATGCGAGCCAGCCGAGTGAAGATCCCACGCCTGCCAATCTCTGAGCAGGCGTGAGTTAACTTCTTAAAAAAATCAAAGAAAATTATTTAGTTCTCAGATTCAGACTTGATCACTAAAACGCGATGGTCAGAGAGGGAGCGGAGGAGTTCTTCATTCAGATCATCACCCAACTCAGAAAGCGGACGACCATCAAATCGAGCAAGAATTTCTTCAATATTATCAGGTACTAACAGTGGATCGGTACGACTGTAACCGGTGAGCCACAAATTGCCATCTTCATCGCGATTGAGCAGGTGATACTTACCCACTACAAAACAAGGATCACCTTCGAGAGGATCGACGGACAAAGCTGCATACGCCGCTCGCGTAGCTTCCAAGTGCTTGTCCAACATGCCGTTTGCCAAATCGAGCACATCTTCAAAGTCCTCGATTTGATCAACAATTTCAGCACATTTCTTGAAATAATCCGCAATTTGCTCCTGCGGAATGCAGCCCCAATCCAAACCAGCTAAACGCTCATTCAACGAGGAAATGGTTTCAGCATCATTTGGAGCATCAGGGAAACACAGCGTGCGAGCACAGTGAAATGCCAACACGTGTTCAATGAGAGTGAGCAAATCACGCGCTTCAGACCAAAACTTTTGGCCAACAGCACCGCGGTCGTAACGGCAGAACCACGCAGCGCAAACAGCGTTTCGATGTTGCCAAATGCCACAAATACCGGGCAACACCATAAACGGGCACTTCATACGCGGATCGCGGCCAAAACGCCCCATTGCATTAAGCTTTTTGTATGCCTGAATATGTTCTTGCGGAACGATAAAGCCTAATGCCGAAACCGCCACTCCTTTGAGAATTCGAATGGTTGTCAGCTGACGCCCAGCAAAACCTTCGGCGCGATCATCTCGTAAGATCTGGCCGATGAGAAAGTTGTGAACGCGTGGAACGTACGTGCAACAACGGCAATTGGGGTGATAGTCTTTTATCCCAGGAGGACATTCCAAATTGCCTTTGAGCATGACGCAATTGCTGCATCGGGCGTGTCGTTCCTCGGGAAGTGGACCACCTAAAGCGGTCTCAAGCCATTCTTGATAGGGCTGTGGCAGAATCATTTTTTCCACCTAAAGAGGCCGTAATGTGAGCGTTAAAACACACCGCCCATCATGAAACCAGCGCCGTTTTGCATTGGAATCACTGATGCTTGCGGATGTGCTTCAGCTTCTTGGTTCATCCAGATTTTTCGCATGATGAGCGTTGCAATGCCGGCACCGAAAAGTCCACCGCCAACGCCTAAAACCGGAATGCCAAGCGATTTGGTGTCGTAAACGTGCGGGCACTCGCGAATGCCACGACCGTCTTTACAGCTTGGATCGCCATCAATCCAGGTCAGTGCAAAACCAAAGGCAGAAAGTGCAATACCACTTCCAATCAACGTCCAGCCGAATTCACGCGAGATTTCGTGTTCATCAGGCTCGTATGATTCGAGCATAACCGTTGTGGGAATTGCAGGCGTTGCACCAATCGAACCAGAAGACTGAGAAATTGTGTTTCCACCATCCCAAGCTGCATTGAGCGGGAATGGCAAATCAAGTGGCAAGCTACTCGCCGAAATCACGCGCTCTTGAACGCGGTAGCCACCTTTGGAAACATTGATTTTGTGCTCACCTTGAGGAATTACGGTGTAGAGCGGCGTTTCACCAATCGACACACCATCCAAGAAAACTTCTGCACCCTCGGGCGTTGAAGTGACTTTCATGGGGGTTGTTGGAATCGCAACAACAGCAGATTCAGCGCTGGGCGCTGGCTCTTTAAATGCAGCAGAAAGTGAATCCACGAGTTTCAAAAGCGAAACCTTCGCTTCATCTTCGCTGCAAACAGCGCATTCATCTTGTAGTTCGGTGCGCTTTTCGTTGGCAACATCGAGCAATTTCAAAATGAAACGATAGTCGCTGGTACCCAGATCGAGATCCGCATTTTCTTCAATCATTTCGCTTGAAAGCACGAATCTTGATTTATTCGCTTTGAGCGCAACTTCCGCCATACAGGCGTCTTCTTTGCACTGCTTTCCCTGTACCAATGTTGCTGTTTCGGACTGGCCGTACAGCGAACTCATGGTCTGTAATTTTTCACGCAGTGCTTTTTCGTAAGTCGCGCTTTTTTCTGAGGAAGCTGGCGAAACATCTACCGGCAAGACAACAACAGAAGGTTTTGCCCAAGCAAAAACCGGCAAGAAGCAGAGCAGAGAAAGATGAAGCTTCATGATGCCTTGTGAGCGATGTCCACGAGCACCGCAGTTATATTGTCATATCCACCTGCATCCAGGGCACCTTCGACGAGTTTATCGACGGCAGTTTCTCGGTCTGGGCAGGAACTCAAAATCGCAGCGATTGTGTCGTCTTCTAATAAATCGGTCAAGCCATCGGAGCAGAGTAAATAGCGGTCGCCTGCAAGCGGTTCAACGGTTCGCGTTTCCACTTTTACATGTCGAAGCAAGCCAACGGCACGCACAATGATGTTTTTGAGTTGGAAGTTTTTAGCTTCCTCTTCGGTCAGTAAACCGTGATCTAAGTATTGATTGAGAAGCGAGTGATCGTGAGTCATGGGTTCTAACTGGCCGTCACGAAAACGATAAATTCGGCTATCGCCCACGTGAGCCAAGTGCAGCGATGGAGAATCTTCCGACTCAAGCCAAAGCGCCACAACCGTTGTACCCATGCCACGACACGCTTCTTCTGCTTGCGAACGACGCCAAATCGCTGAATTTGCGTCTTCAATCGCTAAACGCAAACGTCGAGCGCCCGTCGGCATTTTGAAGAAGAAGGGCAGTAATCGCTCTAAAAATCCGGGCTTAGGATCGGTCGAGAAAGCGTCTCGCAGCGTGTCCACTGCAATTTTCGACGCAACTTCACCAGATTGGTGACCACCCATGCCATCCGCAACGGCCGCAAAATTCTTGTCGTCCAGCGTGACCCAATCGTCTTCATTGTGATCACGCACGTGGCCGACCACGCTCTTGCACGATGAATGAAGCTCAAAATCTACCTTAATTTTAGAGACTTCATTTTTTGCAGCGTCTGCAATTTCAGCAGGCACAGGGTCTTTCGCCGTTTCTTCGTTAGATTCCGACGATTCTATCTGTGGTACGGACGGTTCTGCGCTTGAAACCGCCGTCGCTTCATCAATCTGCGCGGCGTTTTCGGCTGTCGAGTTTGCAGTGGATGCTGCTTCGTCCGTTTTAACAGTCATCAACTCAGGAGATTTATCTGGCACCGAGCCCTCCTTCGAGGGCGGGAATATAGTCCTTTCCGGCGAATACACCTAAAAGAACTCACAAAAAATCTGGGTGCCGACATGAAAAAATGAATTTTTAGGCGAGAAAATTTTAGAATTGCGATTTTTCAGCGTTCCACGGGCCGCCGTCATCTTGACTGTCATCGAATCCCCACATGCCGTGCAATTCGCGACCGCCATTGGTAATGCGCAAATAACCTTTGCCCTGAATCGGCTGAATGGCCGCTAACGGATTGCCAGGCTTGAGCCAGTTGACCCAAATAATGTCACCCTGGATTGTGCCGCGGACTGTGCCGTTGTGATCCTTGCCTCGGCGGTCTTCCCACGTTCCGCTGACTTGCTTGCCTTCTTGCGTAAGGCGCATGTCGCCGAATTCCGTGCAGTACCAAAAGCCTGTCAAATTCAGATTGGCAATCGCGGGACCAGGAACAACTTGATTGACTTGTTCACCGCCGCAGCCAGCGAAAGCTGCGCAACCAAGCGCAAAAGCGAGAGCAAGCGTACGCATGAATGCCTCCTTAGTGGAACGCGCGAGACTGCCAGAGGCATTCGTGAAGATCAAGAGTTGGCCGAGTAACCGCAGGCCGCTTGAAATGCTCGAAGCCAGGCATGATGCAAAGCATGACCATTTTTATACGCCACAAATTTTGCAGCAACTGGTCGACCAAGAATCATGAGATCTCCTATGAAATCCAGCGCTTTATGGCGAACAGGTTCATCCAAACTGTGCGGCGATGTCTTATTGATCAAAAGCACTGCGTTTTGAGAAATCGCGCCAGAGAACAAACCCTTTGCCAACCCCGAATTTTCAAGCAATTCTCGATCGCGCAAAAATCCAAAAGTCCTTGCAGTTGCAAGTTTTTCAAGATCGTTGCGATTGAAAAGCGAGATTTCAAGCGAACCTTTAGGGCCATCTGGAAAGTCTATTTCAAGCGAAAGGGAAGCCTCGTTGGGCGAGCACGGTGTAGCGCAAATAAAGCTGTCGCCGTTTTGAATCCGAATTTCGTGCGGCAACATCAGCGAGGGCGGAACTTGCGGCTCCCATGTTTTGAACAATTCAACAAATGAAAGCGCAGATCCATCGAGTAGAGGTATTTCTAAATCTTGAATATTTTCAAAGGGATTTAACGGCTCAACCTGAATTTCTGCTTGGTAAATGCCGGCGATTGCAAGTGCCGCAAACAAATGCTCAGTGGTCCAAACTGAACCTGATTGCGTCTCAATGACAGTCGCGGCATGCGCCGAAATCCCCGATAAATTCTGTGGAGTGAGCAGGCGCCCGTTTAGCGACAGGTTTTGTGCATGAGAATCGAGCGTGACGCGGAAAAATCGCCCAGTGTGAAGCCCTGCGCCTTCAAAGGAGATTTTCATTCCACAGCGGCGTCAGCTGTTTCTTCGCCTGAATCAACTGCAGCATCGAGCTCGATTTGAGCATCAGTAATTATGCTCGAATCTTCAATAATTCCCGAATCTTCTACAACTTCGGCATCGTTATCAAAAGCATTTGTACTGACGGCAACGCAACGGTGGAAACTGCAATACGGTCGCTCGGTAAGTGCAGCGCAATCAGAGTCGACGTAGCATTCGTAAACGCAGTAACCATTAAGACAAACGCGACCCTTGTCACACTGAGCATTGACAACGCAGTCGCCTTCATCAGAGCTGCTAAATAATTCGCAACCGCTCAAAAGCGTGAAAAAGACAGAGCAAAGAAAGAGCGACCGTTTCATTGAGCGACCTCTAAAAAAATGCGTCCCTAGCACGTCGCGCGGCGCAACGCACGAGCAAACTCAAAGTTCACTTTCGCTGGGCGGATCCACGGCTGTTTCAAATCGGCCGTCACCGTTGTCGTCGCTCTGCACAGATTCAATTTCGCCCTGCGCATTGTAGTGTTCGATGTGGTCGATGTTTCCGTCGTTGTTCAAATCACGCTCGACGCGAACCAAAACGCCTTCTTGAAAATATTTAAAGACTTCAGGCTTGCCGTCGAAGGTGTAGTCCAACTCAACGCGCGAAATGATGCCGTTTTCGTAGTACGTCCACTGGTCAATTTTGCCGTCAAAATCAAAATCCAGCTCGTCACGAACAATTGCACCATTTTCGTTAAACGCTCGAATTACATCGATTTTCCCGTCGTGATTTAGGTCATATTCCTTGAGCGTGACTTTGATGGTGCCTTCAATACTTTCCAAATGATGCCACGCATCCGTTCGACCATCGTTGTTGGTGTCAAACGTGTGAACGGTTGGATCGTAAGCGGTTTTAGCGCCGCCACAGGCAAGGCAGAAAAGACCTGCACAAAGTGCAAAAGAAACAAGAGCGAGACGGTACAAGGGCGCAGAGCCTCAACGACAAAAAACTCATGTAGCCTAAACGACCGCACGGGAGAGTCAAGAGTTTGGGGCAATTCGGTTGCGTCACAAAATCGCATCCTTATAATGCGCGCGAATTTTGTCGAAAGTACCCACCTCATCAATGTCTCGAAACGTCCGAAATTTTGCGATTATCGCCCACATTGACCACGGAAAGTCGACGCTGGCTGACCGCCTTTTAGGTTTGACCGGCTGCGTGACGGAACGTGAAGAACGTGCTCAATATCTGGACAACATGGATCTCGAACGAGAACGCGGGATTACCATCAAAGCCCAGGCTGTCCGTTTGCCGTTTAAAGCGGCAGATGGCCAAATGTACGAGCTCAATCTCATCGACACCCCCGGACACGTCGACTTTACGTACGAAGTTTCGCGTAGTTTAGCGGCGTGCGAAGGTGCGATTTTGGTGGTCGATGCCACGCAGGGCGTTGAGGCACAAACGCCTGCCAATGTGTACTTGGCCCTGGATTGCGATCTCGAAATCATTCCGGTTTTGAACAAGATTGATCTGCCCAGCGCAGAGCCTGAGCGCATCAAAGAGGAAATCGAAGAAATCATTGGCTTGGATACGTCCGACGCGATTTCGATTTCTGCGAAAACCGGTTTGGGCGTTCCAGAGTTGGTGCAGGCGATTGTGGATCGCATTCCACCGCCACCGGATAATCACGAATTACCGTTGCGCGCACTGATCTTCGACTCTTGGTACGACAACTACCGAGGCGTCGTGATGCTGGTTCGCGTGGTCGACGGTGAAATGAAGATCGGCACCAAGATCACGATGAAGTCGGTCGGCACAACTTACGAAGTGCTGGAGCTGGGCGTGTTCTCACCGCAAGCTCGTGGCGTGCCTTCGTTGGTTTCCGGCGACGTTGGCTTCGTGGTCGCAAACGTCAAGGAAGTGCGTCACGCACGAGTGGGCGATACGCTGGTTTTGGCTGAAAAAGCCGACGAACTCGAACCGCTGAATGGCTTCAAAGAAGCAACTCCGGTGGTTTTCTCAGGTATTTTCCCATCGGTGAGCTCGGATTATGACGAACTGCGCGATGCACTCGCCAAACTTCGTTTGAATGACGCGGCTTTCAGTTTTGAGCCTGAAACATCTGCGGCATTGGGCTTCGGATTCCGTTGTGGTTTCCTTGGGTTACTGCACCTTGAAATTGTGCAGGAGCGCTTGGAACGCGAGTTTGACATGGACCTTATCACCACGGCACCAACCGTGGTCTACAAGGCCATTTTGAACGATGGCAGCGAAATCATGGTCGATAACCCGGCGCGCATGCCAGAGCCGGGTGAGTACAAGAGCATCGAAGAGCCCTACATTAAAGCGATTGTGCACGTGCCGGCTGAATTCTGCGGCGTTGTTTTGAAGCTTTGCGAAGAGCGCCGCGGCACGCAGATCGAGCTCAAGTACGTGGGC
>JAZUEA010000016.1:0-10555 GCA_045639945.1 Myxococcota bacterium | reverse complement strand
ATCACAAAGAAACCCTATCGCGCGAACTCAACGCAAGCTCGCACGTAAACGAAGGGCGCTTAGTGATAACGATCTGAATCTCGATCGTCAATCCCCACAACAACTCTCTAGGAAGTCTCAAGGGGCTAGTCGCGCCGCTTTCAAAAGTTTAAGATGCCCTTATGAGAAATCGTAAACTTTCATTTTTCATCTTCTCGCTGCTCCTTGCTTTGGGGTGCGGCAACACCACTCAACCCTCAAACACCGCTCAAGCCGCCGAACTCGATAAAGCGTCTTACGTTGTGACCTCTGTACGAGAAGGTCCCGAAAACGCTGAAGTTGCAGCACTTGTAAAAAAGTACAGCGCCATGCTGGGCGAAACGCTCAATGAGCAAATTGCCGTGGCCGCCGAAGACATCACGATGAAGGGCGAACCTCAAAACGCGCTGGGCATCTTCGCTGCGGACCTGCTTTTCAAGTACATGCAAGACGAGCTCAAGGCCACCAACCAACCGCCCATTGACGGATTCGTCACCAACGACGGTGGTTTGCGCGTCAACCTGTATCGCGGTCCGATTCGCATCAAGCACATTTATGAATTGATGCCGTTTGATAACGCATTGGTCGTGGTCACCGTTACAGGCTTAGAATTACAGCACATTTGCGACACCATCGCGGCTCACAACGGTGAACCGGTTTCGAACATCTCGTTCACCATTGATCAAAATCAGGCCTACAATATTAAGGTGAACGGCGAGCCGCTTGATCTCAAAAAGACTTACCGCATCGCAACTTCCGATTACCTTGCTGAATCTGGTTACGTGAAGAAGTCGCTGGGCAAAGTGCAAATGACACAAACCGGCTATTTGATGCGTGACGCAATTATTGAAGGACTGCGCCGCGAAACTCAGCCGATTCATGCGAAGAAAGAGGGGTGGCTCAAATGAGCACGGAAGACGAAATGAAATCCGAAGCTTGTGAAAACGAGTTCACCTTTACTCGTCGCGGATTTTTGAAGGCTGGCTTGGCAATGGCCGCACTGACCGCAGCCAAACCGGTAATGGCAGCCGATCAAAAGACCGACACCATCTCGATTTTGCACACCAACGATCAGCACTCGCGCATTGAACCATTTGAAGACGGCTCCAACAAAGGTCGTGGCGGCGTGGCCCGTCGCGCGCAGATGATCGCGGATTGGCGTCGCAAGAATCCCAACACGCTGCTCGTAGACGCTGGCGATATTTTTCAGGGTACACCGTACTTCAACCAATTCGGCGGTCGCGTTGAATTCGAAGCCATGTCGGCCATGAAGTACGACCTTGCCACTTTCGGCAACCACGATTTCGACCGTGGTACCGAAGGTTTGTGCGAGATGCTCGACTACGCCACGTTCCAATTTGTGTCCTCAAACCTCTACATCACCGATCACAAACTTCGCGATCGCACGGCGCAGTACCGCATTCTCGAAGTTGGTGGCCGCCGCATCGGTTTCTTTGGACTCACCGTCGCCTTCTCGGGATTGGTCGCAACTAAGAACCACCACGGCGTCAAATGGAACGATCCCATTCCTGCTGCCCGCAAAGCTGTGAGCAAGCTGCGCAAAGAAAAAGTCGACGCCATCATTGCGTTGACGCACTTGGGCGTTGAAGGTAACCGCCGTTACGTGGGCGATCACCAGCTCGCACAAGAAGTGGACGGCATTAACGTCATCATCGGCGGCCACAGCCATACGCTGCTCGAAAAACCGCTCGTCGTTACCGGTCCAAACAACTGGCAAACCGCCATTGTGCAAGCGGGTCACTCTGGCCTTCACTTGGGTCGCGTCGACCTCAAGTTCAAAGACACGAAACTCACCTCGATTTCGTGCGGCACCAACTCCATCGCCTGAGGTCTCATGGAGAAATTCGTCATTCATGGCGGCAAGCAGCTCTCTGGACGCATCACGCCCAGCGGTAGCAAAAATGAAGCATTGCCAGTCATTGCAGCTACGCTTCTCACCGACGAACGCGTCGAAATCGAAAACGTTCCGCACATTCGCGACGTCCCCGTCATGTGCGAAATCCTGGAATCGCTTGGTGCCAGCGTCATTTGGACCGGCGATCACTCGCTGAGCATTTGTGCGTGCGGCGTCAAAGAATCGGTTTTGAGCGAAGAGCTGTGTGGCCGAGTCCGAGCTTCGATTCTCTTTGCTGGACCGTTACTTGCGCGATTGCATAGCGTAACGCTGCCGCCGCCAGGTGGTGACGTGATTGGTCGTCGCCGTTTGGACACGCACTTCGATGCATTTGAAGCGCTCGGCGCGACTGTAAGTGTCGATAAAAATTACGATATTCGCGCAAACGCCATTATTGGTGCCGACGTATTTCTCGACGAAGCATCCGTCACTGCAACCGAAAACGCGCTCATGCTCGCCGTGCTCGCAAAAGGCCACACCATTTTGCGCAACGTTGCGAGCGAACCACACGTCTGCGGCTTAGCTAGACTTTTGGTGTCCATGGGCGCCAAGATCAGCGGCATCGGCACCAACGTGCTCGAAATCGACGGCGTTGAAAGTTTGCACGGCGCACACCACCACATTGGCAGCGACTACCTCGAAATCGGCAGTCTTATCGGTTTGGCCGCAGTCACGCACAGCGAACTCACCATCACCGACGCCTGGACCGAAGACTTGCGCATGATCCGCTTAGTTTTCGAGAGGTTAGGCGTTCATACAGAGCTCGACGAAGCCACGCACAACTTGTTTGTGTCGGCCGATCAAACGCTGCGCATTCGCCCGGATTACCACGGTCACACGCCCAAAATCGACGACTCGCCGTGGCCAGCCTTCCCGACCGACCTCATGAGCATCGCGATCACGGTTGCCACTCAATGTTCAGGCACCGTGCTTTTCTTCGAAAAGATGTTCGACGGCCGCATGTTCTTTGTGGATCACCTGCAAAGTTTGGGCGCACAAATCATTTTGTGTGATCCGCACCGTGTTGTGGTTGTAGGACCGCAGCCATTGCGCGGTGGTCGCGTGCAAAGTCCCGACGTGCGCGCTGGCATGGCCGTTTTGATCGCCGGTTTGTGCTCTAAGGGTGAAACCGAGATTTACAACATTGCCCAAATCGATCGCGGCTATGAAAAGATTGACGTTAAGCTTCGCGCACTTGGTGCCGATATTGAGCGAGCATAATCTTTAATTTTTTCAAGCTGGTACACTCATGGAACCCAAAAAGCATATCCGCGTTGTTGCCGCTGAGATTGAAAAAGATGGCCGCTACCTCATTACGCAGCGCCGTCCGCAAGCCGTTTTGCCGCTTCTTTGGGAATTTCCATCTGGCCGCGTAGAAGAAGGCGAAACCGACGAAGAAGCGCTGCGCCGCGAACTCATGGAACGCTTAGGAGCCAAAGTTGAAGTCGGCGCGCTTTCCATGTTTGTTCAGCAAAGCTACGAAACGTACGATCTCGATTTTTGCGTTTATCACTGCGAACTTCTCTCCGATGAACTGCAGGCGTTACGCGTAAATGACTGGCGTTTTGTAACAACCAGCGAGATCGATAATTACGAATTTCCGGCCGCCGACCTACAAACCGTACAGCGCTTGCTTTATGGCGCGCCTGAAGATCAGGTTTGAACTTGCGCAAAGGGTCGATAGTCTTTAGGCTCACGCCCCGTTAAGGAGGCTCCATGTCCGATCAAGAAGCCGAAAAAGTCGAGCAAAACGCCACGGCCACTGTCGCAGAACCTGCAAAGCCCGCCGATTTTGGTGCTGACGATTCCGCCAAAGCCGAAGAAAAGCCAGCAGAGGCCACTGAAAAAGCTGAAGAAAAATCAGCAGATACAGCTGCCAAAGTTGAAAAGAAAGCTGACGCTAAGGCCAAAGATGCCAAGTCAACCAAGGCGGAACCGGCCAAAAAGCCAAAGAAGGGCGAAGTCGTTTATCCCAAGCCTGAGCCTGGTCAGGAAGTCATCTACGACATTCCCGTTTATCGCCATCCTGCAAGCTTTTACATGCTCGCCATCGTTCTGCCGATCGCCTTCATCAGCGCTACGGTGGTTGTGTGTTACCTGATCAATCAAGGCGTGATCTTCTGATCGACATCGCCGTCATCACTGTTTGCTTCAACGCAGCAAGCACGCTCGAAACCGCGATTCGCAGCGTTCAGGGTCAGTCGTACCCAAATGTACACCACTACATTGTGGACGGCGCATCAACAGACGGGACCGTTGAACTGCTTGAGCGCCACGCGAACTCCACGCTAACTCACCGAATTCATTATCGTTCTCAAAAAGACCGCGGCCTTTACGACGCCATGAATCGTGGCATCGAATGGGTTCGAACTGAATTGCCAAACGCAATTGTGGGCTTTTTGAACGCTGACGATTTTTTGGCAGATGCAAACGTTTTGGAGCGCGTAGCAGAAGCGTTTTGCGACAAGAATCTGGATGCGGTTTACGGTGACGTTTGCTTTGTGCAGCCTGAAAATCTTGCGCGTGCAACTCGGTTTTCAAGTGGTCGCGTGTTTCAGCCCTGCTTGGTGCGCGCCGGATTGATGCCGCCGCATCCTAGTTTTTACGCGCGCTTATCGCTCTACAATCAAGTGGGTGAATTCAATCTCAATTATCGCATCGCCGCAGATTTTGATTGGATGCTGCGCGCCTTTGCGCTTAATCACACTAAGGCTCGGTATTTAAAGAAGATTTTCACAGTCATGCGCCAAGGAGGACTGAGCACGCAAGGTCTCAAGAGTCACCGCACAATTTGGCGCGAACACCGCGAAATCTTTCAAAATCACAGAATTTTCTCACCTGCTCCGATTCGCGCCACACGCTACGTCTACAAACTTTTAGAACTAGGCTGGACGCGTATTTTCCCACCCACGGTACCGACTGATTTCTCCACAAATTTTCCGTAACGGCTTATAACGTGACGGATTTTTTGGAGTTTTCACATGGCGCTTCTCTCTGCAGCAGCAGAAATTTTGGCGAAATGTCCTGCATTGGCGGCATTGAGCTCATTCTTATTTTCAGCAGCAGGGTTCGCGTTTCTGACAAAATCCCATAAAATTCAAGGACTTGTAGCCAAAGAAAACGAACGAAGCGCTCACCATGGCGACGTACCTTCAAGCGGTGGCCTCGCCGTCATTGGTGCATTTGCGTTGTGTTCTCTGTTGTCGCTCGCAACTTCACCCAACATTGAGTTTTCGAGTGTTCTGTTGCCCGCTGCGGCGATCGCAATTTTGTTTATCACTGGCTTGATCGATGATTTTCGCCCACTTACGGCGTTTCAAAAGTTGCTGGGCCAGCTTGCGTCGGCGGTGGTGCTCATTGTCTTTGCCGACATTCGATTTACGAACTTGCACGGATTCTTTGGTATTTTTGACGTTTCCGATTCTTTTTTGCCGCTCAGCTACGCAGTTTCTCTGTTTCTTTTTACGCTGCTCACGAACGCCATTAATCTCATCGACGGCGTTGACGGCTTGGCTGCAGGCTTAGGCGTGATTTGTTGCAGCATTTTTGGAACCTACTTCACGCTGATCGACGACTTCACTTACGCCATCGTCGCTTTTGCGCTGGCAGGTGCACTGCTGGCGTATTTGCCGTTTAATTTTTCAAAACGTCGAAAAATTTTTATGGGCGATTCCGGTGCATTAACGCTGGGTTGCGTGCTTTACATGCTTGTTATCGCTTTTTGTGAATACAACCTGCCGCCCACCACAAAGCCGTATTATTGGCACGCTGCACCGTCGATGTCGGTTTGTTTCCTCGCGTTACCGTTGTTTGACACGCTCCGCGTCATGATCATCCGCATTCGGCATGGCAAAACACCGTTTTTTGGCGACCGCAACCACGTGCACCACAAATTGATCGATTTTGGCTGCTCTCACATTAAGGTCACCACGATTTTGCTCAGCGTAAATGCCACTTTCATGGCTCTCGCTTTTTTGGGTCGCGACTGGATGAACCGCTACCTCGCCTCCGCTTCGATCGCGCTCGCACTGGTTTACACGTTTATCTTGCAGCGCTGGGATAAGCAAAAAACTCTCAAGCAAAACAATCCTAATCAATAATCATTTCGCAGACTTCTCACCACTTCGTTGCAAAAAATTGGCACAAATCTGCCCTTGCCGATTGCAAGTTGAATCCGTAGAACGCGCCTTCACCGCAACGAAAAAAACATGATAGCCGCACCGTCCATCAAAATTGCGCCGCCCACTTCGCTTGAGAAAACAATGCCTGTTTTCTCGGTTTCGCCAGAGGAAGATCCGCTTGTTGGCACTGTGGTTTTGGGCCGTTACGAAATCGAGCACAAAATCGGTGAGGGCGGCATGGGCAGCGTATTTGCTGCGCGTCAACGACCACTGGGGCAGCGCGTTGCCTTCAAGATTCTGAACCAAGATCGCTGCTCGGACACACACGCGGTGCGTCGCTTTTTGCAAGAAGCGCAAGCGATCAGCAGCTTGAAGCATCCGCACACCATTCGACTCATCGATTTTGGCTGCACCAACGACGATCGCTTGTTTCTCGTTATGCCTTTGCTCGAAGGCGGTGAATTGCGAAGCCTCATCGAAAAAGGCCGCATCGATCCGATTCACGCGCTGCACATCGCCAAGCAAATTTGCGGCTCTCTCGAAGAAGCGCACGCTCACGGCATTATTCACCGCGATCTCAAACCTGAAAATGTGGTGTTCGACAACATTGATGGCGAGCCTAACTTTGTGAAATTACTGGATTTTGGCGTTGCTCATTTAGAATCGCAGGATTTCACAACCACAATTCCCGGTTCACGAATTGGCACCGTGACTTACATGGCGCCCGAGCAACACATGGGCAAAGATGCCGACGCACGATCTGATCTCTATTCGCTCGGCGTGGTGCTTTACGAAATGCTCATGGGTGAACCGCCGTTTGACGGTGACTCCGAAGTGGACGTGGCCATTAAGCATAAGTGCGAGCAACCACGTCGTTTTTCACAAGTCGCACCGGAATTAAACATCGATGCAGATGTGGAAGCGCTCTGTTTTCAGTTGCTCGCCAAGCGTCCAGAAGAGCGTTTTGAATCGGCCGCAGAAGTTCGCCAAGTGATCGATGCCCTGCTCTATCGCCTCGATCCACAATCGCAAACTTATCGCGATGCGCCGCGCCTGACTGCTCCGCCGCCGCCCATTACTTTTGAAGACGATGATTTTGAACACATCACCCAACTTCAAAAGCAGCTCCGAAACATTCGCATCCTTGCAGTCCTCTTCGCACTCGGCATGACCGCCGCAATCATCCTCGCCTTTTTTCTGAGAACCTGACCGCATAAAAAAAGCCCCGACCGAAGCCAGGGCTTTTCGTTTGGAACCGTAAGAACTTACGGAACTAAGAACTCCATCTTGACATCAAAGTCAGCGATCGAGCCACGGCCACCTGCGACCTGATCCACCACCTTTAGCGTAAGCGTACCGATCGCGCTTAAGCCATGGTAATCATTGGTGAATCGAGAATTCACCTTGCTCAAAATCTCTTCGAGATAGAGATCTTCAAACATGATGTCGCCGTCGCTTGCACGGTCCGAGTCCAAACCACCGTCTTTGCCGTTTACGCCTTGGCGATTCCAGATCTTGGCAATTTCAACACCATTCCAAAGCACGGAAACGACCAAATCGTTCAAGTAATCGTGGTTGATGTCGATTTCGTTCACCCAAATCGACTTGATGACCGAACCGGCCGGCACACAATCGCGAGTGCTAGAACCAGTGCACTGCGGGAAGGTCAGCGATAACGAAGCGCCGCTCGACGTGTTGTCTGGAATGTTGACACTTCCAAACAAGCCCAAATCATCTTCTCGCTCCAAAGAACTCAGGCTGCTGCTGCGAACCAAGCGGTACTTGTTCTTGCTCAAAGAGTTTGTGCCCTCGACTTCCACATAGTACGTGCCCGGAGACAACGTGCGAGTAATCGTGTCGCCGTAGTAATCGCCAATGCTTTCATTCAACTGCCACGCCGTGGTTTCCAAACGGGTGTAGCTGGAATTGTAGAGTGACATCGACAAGTCGTTCACGTCTTCGATTTCTTCGTCGAAGAGATCCAAACGCACGCTCTTTGTGGAAGCGACCGAGAACTGATAGAAATCGTGGTCGTTGTCGCAGAGCTGCATTGTTTCAGACGGACCAGGCATTTGAACCGATTCATTGATGAAATCGTTCTGCTCGTAGATGTCGTCCATGCACTGGCTAAACACATTGGCCGTCAAACTGTATTCTTGCTCGGTCTCTGCGAAACCGTACTTTTCAACGCTGATGTAATAACGTCCAGAAGTCGGCGCTTGCGGCACAATCACAGTCTCGCGATTGCTATCCCATGAGTTGCTGCTGCTGATCAAATTGCCGAACGCACCACTATCTCGGTACAGGTACAAGTCCAAGTCGCCTTCATCGTTATCGAAATCGATGTTCACTTGAAGGCCGTCGCCCGCGTTCAACCAAATGGAGAACCAGTCTTCCAGGTTCGGGCAGAGGAACAATTCCGTGTACTGATCGTGCCAGCCGTTGTTGTCATGAATGGCCACAGCGGTTTCCCAAGTTTGGTTGCCGCCGTTGTTCAAGTCGTAGATGTCGCCCCAGCACTGTGTGTCTTCGATCGGAATATCTGGCGTTGACGGATCGCAGTCGTCATCGATGCCGTTGTACGGGATTTCAACCGCGCCCATGCCGCCGTGAATGTTCGGATCGTTGTCGTCGCAGTCTTCGTTGCGGCCGTAACCGTCGCCATCCAAGTCGTCGTCGCGCGTTTCAGGATTGCAGTCGTTGTCCACACCGTCGTAGGGCTCTTCCAGGGCACCAGGATTGACGAGCGGGTTCTGATCGTTGCAGTCCACGTCGCTTGTGTAACCGTCGCCGTCCAAATCATCGTCGCGCGTTTCAGGATTGCAGTCGTCGTCTTTGCCGTTGTACGGAATTTCACGACCATCCGGAGAAACGTTTGCATTGGAATCGTCGCAGTCCTGCGGCCAGAACCAGCCATCGCCATCCAAATCGTTGTCGAGCGTTGCAGAATTGCAGTCGTCGTCCTTACCGTTGTACGGAATTTCGCTCTGGCCAGGATTCACGCTCGGATCGTTGTCGTTGCAATCGCCCTGCGCCGATGAGTAGCCGTCGCCATCAACGTCTGCGTCGTTGGCCGACAAGATGATACCGTCGCAGTTTTCGTCGACGTTGTTTCCGGGAATTTCGGTCGCGTCCGGATTGATCGACACGTTCTGGTCGTTGCAGTCCTCGCCGCCAACTTCAACAGCGTCGTAACCGTCGCCGTCCACATCGGTATCAGACGTGGCCGGATTGCAGTCATCGTCTTTGCCGTTGTACGGAATTTCGGTCGCCGCCGGATTGACAGCTGGATCGTTGTCGTCGCAGTCACCTTGGTAATTGGTAAAGCCGTCACCGTCGTTGTCAGCTTCACCACAAATCGAGTCACGACCATCGCAGTTGTTGTCGATTCCGTCGTTGCAAAGGTGTGACCCATCTTCAAGCATGCCAGGATTCACATTGGGATCACTGTCGTTGCAGTCATTTCCCAACTCACAGCCCATGCCGTAGTTATCGTTGTCGTTGCCAATGCAACCCACGGTCGTGTTGCAATGCGTGTTGACGCATTCTTGACCAGCCGGGCAGTGCTCTCGGGTTACGCACTCCACTTGCTGACAGAGACCTTGATAGCAGTGACCAAGACCTTCGCAATCGCTTTCAACCGTGCACGTCACAATGCTTGGCGTAAAGGTTTCGCACTGGAACGTTGTGTAATTGCAGCGTTGCTTGTCGCCACAGGTCTTTTGAATGTTGCATTCACCCGGACGGCAAGAGCCGGTCACACAAACACCATCCGGACAATTGAAGTCGCTTGTGCACTGCTGCGAAACGCCTGCGTCCTTTTGTACTTCCGATGCTGCGGCGTCGGCCTTCTCGCTCGGACCTGAAGGGTCTTCACTGCATGCCCACATGAATGAGCACGCAGCAACCAGCGCAATCAAAGAGAATTGCTTCATAAAAACCTCCAAACCAAAACACGCCATTTTAACACAATTACAAGTGAATTTTTACCCTCAAGATGACGAAACTCACGATCGCCACACACGTTGCGCTCACCTGCATCACGGCATATAGAGACGAAGGAGGTTTCATGACAGACACACCACAGTTCCAGTCTCTCTTTCGAATCGCCTTTGCCAAACGGCAGCACATGCACGAAGACGCGATTCGACTTTTCGACGGACAAGCAGATGGATTGCATCGATTGATCATCGAGCGATTCGGCGAAACCTATCGCGTGCGCGGGGGCGAAGAGTTAAGCGAGCACAAAGACGCCATTTTGAGCGCATTACGCGAAATCGCGGGTGAACACGCTCCCATTTTTTGGCGACTCAGCCACACCTGCGAAGGCGGTCCTGAAAACGACGACGGCGCTCGAATCGTGACCGAAAACGGACTCAAGTTCGCCGTCAAGCTGCAAGGCAATCGCAACACCGGATTGTTTTTGGATGCCAGGCTCGCTCGCGCGTTTGTTCGCGAACACAGCCAAGGGCGGCGCGTGCTCAATCTTTTTGCCTACACC
>JAZUEA010000015.1:0-3986 GCA_045639945.1 Myxococcota bacterium | reverse complement strand
GGTGGTCAAGCGCTCGGTGTTGATGTCACCGGCGTTTCATGGCGTGGCAAAGCAGAGGACGCAACGAGCTGGCCGGCTCTTGAAACTGCGACTCGCGTTGCGCCGCAAGGTGCACGTTGGGGCGAGCGCATGCCTGATGGCCGTGAAGTGATTTTGGGCGACTTCGGTCGTGCGACGCGTTACGGCTCTGAAATTGTAGATTGGCGTGCTGCTGCTGGTGGTTTGCTGGACGCGGTTTGGGACGGCAACTACATCTGGGCAATTTCGCCCGATTCGCTGTGGCGTTGGGAGCCTTCCAAGGGCGGTCCGTCGGTTGTTGTTCTTCCTGATTCTCTTTCTGGACGAGGGTTTACGGGACTTTTCCGCGATAGCGCTTACCTTTGGATTCGTGACAAAGATGACAATGGATATCCGCTGAAAATTGTGGATGGCCGTGCCGTTTTGTCTTCAGGTCAAGGTCCGCTCGCGCCGGCAGATCCGAAATGGACAGCGAAAGTTTCGACCGGCCAAATTCAGGCAACCAAAGGTCAGCCCAATTTGACCATCACCAACGCAAAAGGCATTTCTGTGCCGCTTGAAACGCCGGAAATCGACAGCTTTGCATTGGCTGATGACCAAACGCTTGTTACCGGTGAAGGCCCGGAACTGGTGGTGCGCTCGTTTAGTCGCGACATGAAAATGCAGCAAATCGCGCGCATTCACTTTGGTTCACGCACCACTTCTGTGTTGGCTGTGCCGATTGAAGATCCCGCCTATTCCGCGAAAAAGCAGTCCTACGATCTTGCGATGGCAGAGTACACGGAAGCTCGTCGCCAAGGTTTGTATGCGACACGTCCGACTGCGCCCGAAATGCCGCTCAAATCGAAAATTATGCTTTACCTCACGGGCGCGGAATACGGCTTTGCACAGTTAGTTCTCACCCTCGATTACACCAAGTAATCTCTTTTAACTCCCTAATTTTATTTAAGAATTAAAATTCGCTTTTTCAAAAAAGCGTGTGAGCGCTGATTTTTATTCAGCGGGCGTGAAGGCGTGTTCACGAACTGTGAGGAGAATGAGGCTGGGCAAGGCGTCGCGGTGAGAAAAATCCAAGCCGGCGCTGGTTGGCGAAATTTTTGCATTGGTGAGTGCTGACGATTTGCCTTTTTCGTACGTCGGCATCTTTCCTGTGAGTTTTTGAGCGGATTCAAGCGTGGAAAGAGCATCGTACAGCAACGCATCGTAGGCTGTGGGCGCGCGATTTTGATCGATGAGCAAATCGGCGAGCGGTGCACCACGAGCTGTTTCTGCAGCAAACGGCACGGCAATCAAAACTTCTTCAGCGTAGCGACTCGCTTGCTTCAAAAAGTTTTCGGTGTACCACTCCGATGGCCCCAAAACGGTGACTTCGCGAACGTCTTTTTCCTTTGCAAATCTAGGCGTTTTGCCTCGTGCCCAAATGCCTTGTGCCGCCAAGTGCGTGAGGAGCAACGCTGCTTCTTGAACGGAAATGGGTAAAAAAATCGTATCGAAGTCTAACGCTTTGATTTTACTTGCAATTTCAGACCAGTCCGGCGAGCTGCTCCACGTGATTTCACCGGCGTCCAAACCTTTGCCTTGCTTCCAGGCTGATTTGAAAAGTTTGGTCTGATTTTTGGCGTATGAATCGCCAGCGTGCGCAACCAATGCCTTGCGGCCGCCGCGCGCCATTGCTGCGCCTGCGAGTGTTCGAGCCACCAATTTGGGCGTGTGCAAAACGCGAAAAACCGGACCATCCACTTTTAAGGGCGCGTCACTCACGGTGAGCATGACCAGCGGAAAGTTAAGAGATTCGGCAGCTTGCGCGGCTTCTTTGGCCGTTGTCGTTTCAAAAAGTCCCGCTGCACCAAAACAGCCATGCTGAGCGAGTTGCTCTAATTTTGAAGTAATTTCCGAAGCGTTCGGACTTTCGATAAATGCCAGACGGCCAACTTGTTCGTCCGCAATTCCCTTGAGTGACGGATCTTCTTTTTCAAGTGCGAGCGGATGGCGTTTGGCCAATTCCGCAAGTTGCTCGCCTAATCGACGTGAACGGCCGCTCAATGGAACCACGACGCCGATGCAACCGCGATTTTCTACAAAAGACTTTCCGGGGGGTGCAGGCGATTCTTGTGTCTCTGCTTTTTGACGAACCGGCGAAATCGGCTTTTTTTGAGTATCGCGAATTGCCACTTTGGTGGGCGTTTTCTCTTCTGGAATCACAAGTTCGGGCAATTCTTCGTAATCCGTTTCCACCGCTCCAGATTGATTTCTATGAGCTGGCAGGGGACCGCATCCTGAAAAAATTGTTGCAGAAAGTGATAACCATGCGAAACGATTGAGGATTTTTTTCAATTGCTCCTCCGGCGTTTAAAAGCGAGAGTGCCTCGCATGCTTTGAAAAAAGATGCAAGACAAGTGTGCGATAAGCGATTTCGAGAAAAATTATTTAAAAGTTTTTCAACCGAAGAAGATGGTCTCAAATTGACCTAGCTCTCTCGCTACGTTAGATCTGAGCGGACGCAGACTTCGTCCGAAGCGCGAGGATAAGCATGGGTGAATGCGCACATTGCGGCTGTCTCAACCCCGAAATTGCGGCTTTTTGCACGGGTTGTGGGCGTGTCATTGCTGAAGTCGCCTCATTGGAAGAGGAGGGGCTGGCAGTCCAATTCACCCCTGTCGAATCAATGCGACCAGAGGTGGTGTTTGAGGGATTGAGCGTTCATGAAACGGTCACCGAAATGCCGCGTATGAGCTTGGTGCCTCCGCCTGGACGTCCTTCGATGCCGCCAGGATTGGTGCCTCCGCCGTCGATGCCGCCGATCCCCGGAAGCATTGTAGGTCGAAAGTCGGTGCGTTCTGCCGCCGAACAATTGCCGGACATGGATTCCGGACGCGCATCGCTTGAAGAGCAAACCGATCCTGGATGTTCAGACGATGACGTTGAAACCGGGCCGGCTGTCGATTTGAGCGCGCACTCTGAGTACTCAGATTTGCCCGAAGAGCAGAGTTCGCTTCTGGTCACGCTGGATGCATTTGCGATTCCTGAAATTGTGAATTCGTCGCATGAACCGTGGCAAACCACTTCCACGGGCTCGCATCGTCGCGTTGAGGGCGTTGAAGAGCTCAGTGAAGATGATTTCGTCGACGATTCAATGGTGACGGATTCGATGATTTCGGAAGCGATCGATGTTTTCCCGGCTGTGCCTTCTGAGCCGGAAACTCGACCTGTTCCGCCGCCGCTGCCGCCGCCGTTGCCGGCCGATGAAGCCGTTCACATTTTGCTGCGCCCGATTTTCCCCGGTGGTCAAGAAGGTCGCCTTTACGATGTTACGGATGAGCTCGAAATCGGTAGTGATTTCGCGATTATCGGTGCACCGGACGACTTCTTTTTGTCGCAGCATCATGCGCGATTTGAGCGACGCGGCGAAGCGCTGGATGTGGTTGATTTGGATAGCGAAAACGGCGTTTGGTTCCGCCTTCGAGGTTCGTGGCCGCTTCAGTCTGGCGACATGTTTATGTGCGGTGGTCAGGTCTTGCGGTTTGAAAACGCTGTTTCCGAGCAAGTTGCGCCTGTGTCTGAAGACACCAAACCCATGCAGGATTTGTCTGAAAATGCAGGCGACGATCCGTTTGAAACCTTGCAGGGAACGGGCGCTCGTTTTGTGAAGACACGTTCTTATGGCGTTGAGCCTGTTCCGGCCGCTCGTTTGGTGCAATGCGCGTCTGACGGTTCAGACCGTAACGTTTGCTATCTGCGCTCGGAAAGTTGCCGAATTGGTCGTCATATCGCGGATTTTGTTTTCACCGAAGATCCGTTGATGAGTGCGACGCACGCCATGGTTTTCTGTCCGGCCGATGGTCCTGCAATTTTGCGCGATTTGGGTTCTCGCAACGGCACTTGGATTCGTTTGCGCAATCGTATGTCGCTCGATTTGGGTGATGCCATTCTCATCGGTAGCACCATTTGTCGCACGGCTCGCGCACTTT
>JAZUEA010000014.1:0-5786 GCA_045639945.1 Myxococcota bacterium | reverse complement strand
AGCCACCAAATCGGCATCGAGATCGTGCTCGTCAACCTCAACAAAAATGCCGCGATTTGCGCCCATTGCGAGCGCCGTGGAAAGCGATTTTTGAACTTCGCCCAGCGTCACAGCAACCACTTCGCCGCCTTCCGATTCAACGATGCGAAGTGCTTCTTCAACTGCAATTTCACAAAATGGATTGATTTTATCGTCCAGATCGTCGCGCTCGATGTCGCTGCCGTCTGGTGTGAGCACAATGTTCGCGTCGGGATCTTCGACGCGCTTTGCCGTAACCAAGATTTTCAATGCATTTCTCCTCAAAAAATGAAACGTTACTATTTTTGATCTGTAGTTACAAAGTAAACCGAAATCCACGAAGAACTGGAAAATCTTTAATAAAATCAAACGGTTTTGTTTGATATTGAACCTCGTTGCGCGTTTCGCAGTGACTCTTTATAAGGGCGCGCTCTGGAGGTTCTGTGCTCGATCTCAATTCTCTCAATCCTCAACAGCGCGAGGCGGTGACGACCACGGAAGGTCCGCTGTTGGTTTTGGCCGGCGCGGGCTCGGGCAAAACGCGCGTGATAACGTTCCGCTTGGCGTACTTGTTGGAGCGCGGTGTGCCGGCAGATCGATTGCTGGCGCTGTCGTTTACGAATAAAGCTGCGGGCGAAATGAAAGAGCGCATTCGCGGCATGGTCGGTCGACAAGCGGATGGTGCGATTCTTTCAACGTTTCACGCGTTGGGCATGCGGTTTTTGCGCGAAGAGGCTGAGTCGCTTGGTCTTGCAAAGGGCTTCACGATTTTGGATGAGGCCGATCAGATCGACGCGATTCGCCGCGCACTGGTGCAGTTGGGATTCGATCAGGCGCGATTTGAACCAAAGCTCATTCACGCACGGATTGGTCACTACAAGAGTTTGTTGCTGCAACCCGATCCGCGAGCAGGTGGCGTGGATGCCGTGACGGCGCACGTTTATCCGCTGTACGAGCAGCGATTGCGCGCGATGAACGCGGTCGATTTTGATGATCTCATCGGCTTGCCGGTGAAAGCGCTCACGGAACATGCCGATATTGCAATGAAATGGGCGTGGCGCTTCAAGTACATCATGGTCGACGAGTACCAAGACACAAACGGCGCGCAGCTGAGGTTGGTCAAGGCACTTTGCTCGATGCACAAAAATATCTGTGCCGTGGGTGACGACGACCAATCGATTTACGCGTGGCGTGGCGCGGTCGCGGGCAACATCCTCAAGTTTTCCGAGCACTTCGAAGGCGCGAAGCTCATCTTTTTGACGCAAAATTATCGGTCGACCAACAACGTGCTGCGGGCTGCAAACAGCGTCATCGCAAACAATCCAGAGCGGCATGAAAAAAATCTCTGGTCAGCGAATGGTGATGGACCGCTGATTCGATTGCGCAAAAGCCCGGACGGTGACGACGAGGCGAGCTGGATCGCCAATGATCTCCAGACGTTGCGGCGCATGGAAGATTTGAGTTGGCGTGATATTGCGATTTTATATCGAACGAATGCGCAATCTCGTCAGCTTGAAGATGCGATTCGGTTGGCGCGCGTGCCGTACCGCATCATCGGTGGTACAAAGTTCTACGATCGCAAGGAAGTCCGCGATATCGTTTCGTATTTGCGCGTTATTCACAATCCATTCGATGACGCGGCCTATCGGCGAATCTTGAATTATCCGGTGCGCGGTATTGGAGACGGCACCATCGAGAAAATCGCTCAAACGGCCAAAGAAGACGAAGTGCCCTTCTGGCGCGTGGTTGAAGATCCGTCGCACACCGGAATCCGGCCGAATTTACAGGAGAAACTCCGAAAATTTCACGAGTTTATCTGCGATTTCCGGACCAAATTCACCAATGGTTCAATGGCGGAAGCGTGTCGAGAGTTGATTCGCGCCGTGGGCTTCGCGGACGAGCTTTGCCGAACGTATAAAGATCCACGCCAAGTTCAGAGACGCCTTGAAAATATTGAGGAAGTTGCCTCGGCGCTCAAGTACATCGAAGAGAAAAATCCCGAAGCCACACTGTTTGATTATCTTTCACAGCTTTCACTCGACACGCACAACGATTCGGCCTCGCCGGGTGACACCGATGAAGTGTCGCTCATGACGATTCACGGCTCAAAAGGTCTTGAATTTAAAGCGGTTTATTTGGCTGGTCTTGAAGAAGGCTTTATGCCGCATCGCCGTGTTTTGGAAGGCGATGGCTCTGTGGCTGAGGAGCGTCGTTTGGCGTACGTGGCGTTGACGCGCGCAAAGAAGCACTTGATTTTGACGTGTGCCGAAAAACGCTTGCGGTTTGGTCGAATCGAACGACGCAAAGTAAGCCGATTTTTAACGGAAATCACGCCAACGTTGCTCACAGGTGCGCAGCAAGTTCGTACCGCCGAGGAAAAACAAGCGTTTGCCATGAACGCGTTTGCGGCGATGAAGGCGGCGTTGAATCGTCCTGATCCAATAAAACAATAAGCTGCTGATTTTATTAAGAATTAGTCGATTCCGGTTGGAATGTGGACGCCGGCGAGTTCGAGCACGTGTAGCGCATTGGTGGAAGTGGCCACGCCGTCTTTGAGTTCATAGCTGAAGTGCAGCGCTTTGCCGTCGAATGTGTCCGAAAAGTGCTTGCAAATCACGTGGTTAGGTAATGCTTCTTGCACTTGGACCAAACTTAAGTCGTGGGTTGTGACCAAGCCAAAACTGCGTTTGGCGGCAACCAGTCGACGCACAATTGCGTGGCTTGCCAAGTTGCGCTCGCGACTGTTCGTGCCCGAAAGCATTTCGTCGATTAAGTAAAGGCGAGGTCGTAAATTTGTAGAGATTTCGGCCTCTTCCACTTCTTTGAGAGCTTGGGCAATTCGCAGAACTTCAGCGTGGAATCGGCTCAAACCTTCTTCGGGCGCGTCCTGAACTTGAATGCTGGTCGACAGCCGGCAGGCTTCGCACGCAAGCGATTGTGCGCAAACGGGTGCGCCGGCCTGCGCGAGCGAGATGTTTATGCCCAGCGTTCGCAAAAATGAGCTTTTACCGGACATGTTGCTGCCGGTGATGAGCACGAGCGAGCCGCCTTTTTCGAGTGAGAAATCGTTGTCGGCGCGGCGTTCGTCGTTGAAAAGTGGATGACCAATTTTTTGCGCAACAATCGGATGCTCTCGATTTGATTCAACTTTTGGCCATGAATAATCGGGATGATCGCGCTTGTACGAGCCGAGAGCGAAGAGCACTTCTAAATCGGCCAACAAATCTAAATCGCGTCGCAAATCGCCACCGTGACCCGTTCGCCAGCGCAAAAGCGACGTAGCGTAGTGGAGCTCCCAAAGTAAAAGCGTGTTCGCGACCATGTAACTGAGCGGACTTTGACGCACCGACAAGGCTTCAAGTGCGGCGGTCACGCGTTTCAATCGCTCAGACGGATTTCCAAGTTTTGATTTGATTTCCGAGAGATACGCTGATTTGAAATTCGCTTTTTCAGCCAGCGCAAAAAGTCGCTGAAGCGCCGCCAACGGCAAATGGCGGTCGTGTCCCAAAAGCGGCACGTACTGTTTTTGCAGTGCGCGCGTGGTCACAAAATAAATTGCAAGTTGCGCCACAAATGTGATGCGCCAAGCCGTGTTCAAATCGAACGCTGCCGACAAAATGCCTTGGACAATCGTCGCGGCAACGAGCGCCTTGCCCACAATCGAAAGCGCGGACAACCACGAATGTTTGGATTTTGATTCAGCCCATTCCAAAAAATGAATTAAATCGCGGTCGTTCAGCTTGGCGAGTCTTGCTTCGGTTTCAAATTGAGCCGCTAAAACAGGATGGTGCGCGAGTTCTTCGGCCGCTTCTTGGCGAGCTGGAATTTCGTTGGGCTCAAGGCCTTTGGTCAAAAGTTCAGCCAATCGCGATTGAGAACGAGGCAGATGAACGCGACCAATGTGGTGAAAAAGCGAATTAATTCCGAGAAGTTGGAGCTCAGTCTCGCGAGCATCGCCGGTCAGAAACGCGCTTGCAACATCGGGCAACTGCTTGAATTCGCGGCGCAAGCGTTTGGCAGCTTCAAGTGACTGCGTGGCGCGAGCCTCTGCCATGGGCAATCGTGAAAACGGTCGTTGATGCAAAATGACCGCCACAATAAAAACGGCCGCAGCAGTGAGCGCAATCGGTCCGTACAAGGCGTAGGCGTGGTCGTAAATCGCCGCAAATCCACAGGAAATTGCGATTAAAAACGACACGATTCGCACAATTGAAATTGCGGAAATCCGCTTTTGGTAAGCCTTTTCGATTATTCGATAGGCCTCTGCCCTTCGCTCGTAAAGCGCAGCTCGTTCTCTGTCGGTCATAAAAACTACCAGTTGAGGCGTTTTCGGAGGTTGGTGAAAAAGTAGTCGCTTTCAAAAACGACAAGTTTGGCGGGGACTTGCGAGCGTTTGATTGTGATGTTGTCGCCCGCTTTCGGTTGAAGGCGAGCCTCGCCATCGATGCTCAGCGAGAAAACTTCACTGCCTTTTTGATGGTGATCACGCCACGGCGTCAGTGTGATTTCGGACGAGCCAGGCACGATCATGGTTCGGCTGGTGAGGCTGTGCTCGTTGAGTGGCTGCAAAATCAGGCAATCGACTTTAGGTGTGCAGAGTGGTGCGCCGGTGCTCATGAGGTAAGCGGTTGAGCCGGTCGGTGTGCCCACAATGAAACCATCGCCGCGAGGGGTGCGAACGACTTTACCATCAACGCCCAAATCCACTGTGATCATGCGGCCTTTGGGACTTCGCAGCACAACTTCGTTGATGCAACGCCACGTTTCGCCGCGCAAGGTCACGTCGAGCGCGAGTCGCTCTTCAATGCTGTAATCGTCGGCGAGGAAACGCACCAAAATGTGGTTGAGCGCGTCTTCATCGCACTGCGACAGAAATCCGATATGACCGAAATTCACTGCTAAAATCGGAACTTGCGGCCATGTCTTGAGCGCGTGCAAAACAGTGCCGTCACCGCCCAGCGCGATAACGAGGTCGAATTTTTCGTTGAGGTCGGATTCTTTCGCGACTTTGCACTCGCTCCCCGAGCGCTGAAATAGCCGAACCATCGAGTCGATGGTTTTCTCGGGGATTTGGGTACGAGTAAAAATCGCGACGTGAGAGAGTTGAATCACGGATCAGAAGTTGCAGGTGCGCGGCGTACGTGCGAACGGAATCACGTCGCGGATGTTGGTCATGCCGGTGCAGAACATGACGATGCGGTCGAAGCCCAGACCGAAGCCACCGTGCGGAACGGTGCCGTAGCGGCGCAAATCGCGGTACCACCAGTAATCTTCGGGGTTGAGGCCCATTTCCTTGATGCGCTCATCCAACCGCTCAATGCGCTCTTCACGCTGCGAACCACCGATGATTTCACCAATGCCAGGCGCCAAAATGTCCATTGCGGCAACGGTTTCGCCGTCGTCGTTGATGCGCATGTAGAAAGCCTTGGCCTTGCGCGGGTAGTTCATCACGATCACGGGCTGCTTGAAGTGTTCCTCGGTAAGGTAGCGCTCGTGTTCGGACTGAAGCTCCTTGCCCCATTCCGGCAAGAACTCGAACTTCTTCTTGGCCGACTTCAGGATTTCGATGGCTTCGGTGTAGGTGATGCGCTTGAACGGCGATTCGGCGATGTGCTCCAAGCGAGCGATCAAGCCGGGTTCAATCTGCTTGTCAAAGAACGCCAAGTCGTCGGCGCGCTCTTTCAAAACCGCCTTGAAAATGTAGCGTAGGAAGTTTTCGGCGCAGGTCGCAACGTCGTCTAACTGTGCAAACGCGATTTCCGGCTCGA
>JAZUEA010000013.1:0-4437 GCA_045639945.1 Myxococcota bacterium | reverse complement strand
CCCGGCATGCGCAAGTCGGTAAGCAGCACGTCAAAAGTACGCTCTGCAAGCAGTGTTAAGGCCGCTTCGCCAGAATCAACTGCAACAACTTCGTAACCTGCACGGCGCAAAAGGGCCGACAAAACCAGCCGCAGATTTGCTTCGTCATCAACAATTAGGAGCCGCGCATTCGCCGGACCGATCATCTCTCTCTCGCGCAGGCATTCTGAAAAAGTGAAAGTGTATATTCTCGCACGAAGCCAGGCAGCGCAAGCGTGTCTGACAGTTTTGGGAATGCTTTCATCACGGAATCGGTTCAGGACTTCTTGAGCTTGTACGCGTTAGCTCAAAGCGCTTAGCATCCGCGCGAATTGCTGAAAGGATCCAAACATGCAGAGATTATTTATCGCCGCCCTTCTTTGTTTCTGCGGTCTCAACTGCGGATGCGGTGGTTCAGCGCAAGTGCCCACACTTACACTGCACGATTTCAACGCCGAACATGCGGCTCAACTTGTTGAAGTTGGTGAACGCTTTTACTTGGCAGCGTCTGCAGACGAACTTCACGCGGCAGTTGCAGATGCACAAAAAATCGATCCAAATGCAGCAATTACACACGAATTAGAAGCAATTCTCGCAAGTTACGAAATCGGAAATTCAAACGAAGCCTTTTTAAAAGCGCTTGAAAGTCGCGATGACGATGGCGCGTTGATGCACATGAATTCGCTGGACCGCCTCAGCATGACAGAGGAGCAAGAGCATCGCTGCCTGGCGATATTAAAGGCACAGTCCGAAACGCATCACTCGCCCACCGTTCGAGCGGTTGCACGTGTAAATTTGGAGAAAATGCTTCATTGGCTTGGCCAAGCAGATCAAAATAACTCTTCGGATTTTAAAGATTATATTCCGCTAAGTTTAATTGGCCCTTGGAACAATGACCAAGGCAAAGGCTTTGATATTGAAGAAGCGCCAGAGCGAGAAATCGATCTTTCAGCGCGTTATCCTGGCAATATTTTAGAAGTGGGTTGGCTGTCTGATTATCCCATATCGCAACCTGGCATCGTTGAATTAGATGAGATCATTTCACCAGATGCATGGCAATTTGCCTACGCGGCTTCAGCAATTTCTGTAGAAGAATCAGCGAATTACACACTTAGAATTGCAACCAGCGATCCGATCAAAGTGTTTGTCAATGACACACTTGTGTTTGAAAGTCGTCGCTGGAATTCGTTTGTTCCGGATTCAATTGCATTGCCCATTTGGCTGCGCAAAGGCGCAAACCGCATTCTCCTGAAAACTGCACATAAAACAGGCGATTGGACAATTTCCGCTCGTTTAACCATGCCCGACGGAACACCTGCGCCGTTCAAGTCATTGCCAGCAGATACGCCGATTGCTGAAGGCGCAACGCCACAATCCGTAGACGAAATTTCCATTTTGCTAAATAATTACCAAGATCTGCAAGGCGAAGCGCGCAAAATTTACCATGGCATTCGCTGGCTTCATGAATTACGCGACGAACGCGAGCGATTGAGCTTAGCCGAGAATTTTGCACAAGCAGCACCGCAAAGCATTGTGGCGCAAGTGAGTTTGGCGTCAGCTCTCATGGACAACGGCGAATTGGGGCGAGCTCTTTCGCTGACAGAAAGACTTGCCAAAGAGCATCAATCGTTGCCGATGTTGCGGTATTTACAAGCTTTTTTGGAAGCCAATCAAAACTACGACCAAAAAGCGCGTGAACATCTGCAAGCTCTAAAAGCTGATTCCCCCAAGATTTATCAGTCCTTCCATTTACTTTCTCAGATGTATGGCCACATGCAGTGGTCTGAAGAACGGCTGAATTTGTTGCGCGAGGCCGAAAATCACTGGCCCGAATACTTGGGATTGCTGAATGTATTGAGCGATGCAGAAGCAGAATTGGGTCACTATGACAAAGCAGCTTTGTACATCGACAAAATCTTAAAGCGTGGCCCAGCTTCGTATGGAGCGTTGTTGAAACGCAGCGAATTGGCCATTCAGCAAGGCGATCTCAAATCCGCAAAATTGTATGCAAATCGAGCACTTCAAGCTTGGCCTGGCCGTCGTGAACCGTACATAAACCTTGCCAAAATCGAACGTCTCGAAGGCAATTTTGAAGCAGCCGAAAAAACGCTCGAAAAACTCACAAAGTTTGCTCCGACTTCGGCCGAACCTTGGCGCATGATTGCGCTCACCGAGTTGGAACGCGGCAACACACAAGCAGCAATTCCAGCACTTCAAGCAGCTTTAAAACGCGCCCCCGAAGATGAATCACTGCTTTCGCGTTTGGAAAATATTGCGCCAGAATCTGGTGCGTGGTTGAGCGACGTACCCAGCGAGGAACTCATCGACCAGCTTTTGTTGGCCCAGTCGCGTACACAGGACAGCAGCAAACCTTTCCATATTTTATTAGACGACGAAGTCAGCGTTTTGCATCCAGACGGCAGCATGTCGAATGTGGTCACGACCGTTGCCACGGTGCAAAACCAAGACGGTTTGGACCAACTCACACAGCAAAATTTGCGACGCGGCGGTATAACTCGCGTGCTTTTGGCTTACGCGGTTAGTCCTGATGGCGAAAAAATCGGCGCTTCCACCATTCGCGGTCGCGAAGTTCGATTCGCCAACTTGCAAATTGGCTCGACTACGGTTCTTCAGTATCGCACGGACGAGCCTCAAGATCGCTTGCTTGCAGGTCATATCGCTCGAAATTGGTGGTTCAACTCAGGCGTGGATGTAGATGTTTCACGCTGGGTGTTGACTGCGCCTGAAAATGTGGTGCTCCACGAAAAATTGTCCGCCATTTCAGATGTTCAAAAAGCGGTTGAAAACTTAGATGGTCAGCGACGTTACACGTGGATTGCGCACGATCAGAAATCGCAACAATACGAAGCCTCAATGCCCAGTTTCTTTGAGGTTCAGCCCAATTTGCAGGTGACCACGGTTCCATCGTGGGACATGTTCGCGCAGTGGGAATTTGCACTTTTGGAAGATGTTTTCCGCAAAACGCCGGAAGTTTCAGCACTGGCTCAAGAACTCGCGAAAGACACTGAAACAAAAGAAGAAAAGCTTCTTAACATTTTTGAGTATCTGATTCGCCACATTCGCTACCAGCAAGACTACGAACACATCATTGCGGGCGTAAAACCGCACACGGCTTCACAAATTTTGAGTCGTCAATATGGTGACTGCAAAGACAAAGCGGTGCTTTTCATTGCTCTCGCTCGTGAGTTGGGCATTGAAGCACACTTTGCGCTCATCCGCACGCACGACCAAGGCCCGATTGCGGAAGAAATTCCAGCGCAGCAATTCAACCATGCAATTGTCTATGTGCCCAAGCAAGAAGGATTTTCGGAAGCTAGATTCTTTGATTCCACGGTGGACGCCCTCGATCTCGTTTCACTCCGCGACGACGATCAAGGCACTCGCTCGTTTGTGATCGATCCCGAAAAGCGAACTTGGTCGTTCATTGACGTACCAGTCCAAGCGGCTGAGATAGACACGCTCACAATCGCTTCGCAGGCCACACTAAGCAGTGACGGCAGCTTAAATGGCGATTCCACACTCACCGCTCAAGGTTCGCTCGGTCAAATGTTTAGGCAGCAAGTTCGCACAGAAAGCTCTTTTAAGAAATTCACGGAATTCACCATTAAAGAGTTGCTGGGCGGCGCACAAATCGAAAACAGTGAAGCGATTTCTGTGGATTCTCTGCGCGAACCAGCTCAGCTGCACATGGCATTCAACATGCCAACGTTTGCGCGCAAGGAAGGAAAAACGCTTCGTTTTTCGCCGATTAATGGCTTACAGCCGAAAAAGCTTTTCCCCACAACAGACCGAGCTTTTCCGTATGAATTCCACACCCATCGAATGTTCAGCTGGCAAACCCAGATCGCGCTACCCAAAGGTGCGCGCCTTCAAAAGAAACCGGCCGATCAAAATCTCACATCGCCTTGCATGACTTTCACACAGTCTACCAAGGTACAAAACGGCGTTCTCACAACCAATCACGAAATTCGCTATACTTGTGAGCGTTTTGAAGCCAGCGAATGGGACTCATACCGCAATTTGGCACAGTCCATTGATCAAGCGCTTAAAGACGAAATTGTGATTTCGCTCTAACTCTAAATCTCTCTAAGCTCTGTTTTTGACAGATCTTTTCACTCACAACAGTTCAATCTAGCCACATCTTCTGATAGACTCCGCCTGAATTTTTTTGGGAGGAAGCGATGAAATCCGTTGTTTTGTGCGCAACATGCGCGCTTGTGTTTGGAAGTTGGGGCTGCAGCGACGATCCCATCACCGGCGATTTTGATCTGGACTTTGGCGTAGGCGGCTTCGGCGGTTTCGCAGGTCAAGGTGGCAACGCGGGCACCGGCAATGAAGGCGAAGGTGGCAACGCGGGCGAAGCGGGCTCCGGCAACGAAGGCGGCTTTGGTGGCGAAG
>JAZUEA010000012.1:0-2560 GCA_045639945.1 Myxococcota bacterium | reverse complement strand
GAAATGGAGCGGACGGCCGAAGCACCAATGAGGCCCTGCATCCAGGCGCTGGCGAGTTCGCCCAAGCCACAGCCCAAGCCGATGCCGAAGAGCGCGCCACCATTCTGAGTGAACGCAGCCTGATCGTAGATGCCGGACTTCAAACCAACGAGCATCAAAACGAAGGCGTAAATGGTCTGCGAAAGGGGCATACCGGTGAGGATGATGTACTGGAAGTTCAAGGGCTTACCCATGCGAGCTTCCTTGCCCCACGCGCCGGCCGCCGCGCGACCAGCCATGCCGATACCAAGGGCGCTACCAATGGCAGCAAGACCCAACGTCAAACCGAGGCCGCTCTGCGCAAGCCACAACATCGTGTTCTGAACAGCTTCCATGATTCTGACTCCTACTCAGCCTCGTGGGCATCTGCCTTTTGGGCGAAGGGCGTATAGGCATGACCAGCCCACTGGACGCCCGCATTGTTTGAGAATTCCAACATATTCAAGCGCACGCCGTGCGCAAAGATCGAGATGGCACAAAGAGCAATATTCAGCAGGTGGCCGAACAAGAGAACCGGAAGGGCGACCGCAACGTTGGCCGCGTCGGTAATGTTGCCCGTCAACTGGTTGAACGCCATCGCAATGTAGTAACCCGCCATGCCCACGGCCATGAGTCGGATGTAGCTCATCGAATCCGAGAACGTGGAGATCATGGGCAAAATGTTCGACAAGAGACCGATGAGCGGATTCTTGCTTGAGAAGAGGACGATGAGCGCAGCACCCACGCCGAGCAGGATGTACATGACATTCATGGGCATCCAAGTCATCTCAGGGAAGAACAAGATCCAGACCACGCCCAACATCGCGAACAAGAACGTCGCGTATCCCAGGCTGACCAAACCTTGCTTGCTCTTGCGGTTGGCCCAGGCTTGCAACAACTGCGCCAGCACCAAATGCGCTGTACCCAGAATGAAGCTCACCATCATGACCAGGTTGCGCGACCAATCAGAGTCCGGCAGGCCGTCTTCCTTTAAGGGATAAAGCGGCGCAACCTTCATCATGGCGCGACCAATTTCGGCCCAAATGCCTTCACCCGAAGCGATCATCGCAGCCACGTTGCCGGAACCTTCTCCAGCCGCGAAGCCACTCCACATCGCCAGGTTTTCGGGCTGAACGCCAAACACGTTCGCGGACAAAACACCCCAGATCAAAGTGGTGACACCAAAAATGATCACGAGGTTGGTCATGTCCTTGCCCATGAAAGCCTTGGCCTTCTTGTTGAACAAGGTGCAGAGCAAAATGCAGAGCAAACCGTAACCGGCGTCGCCGATGAGCATAGCCGCGAAGATGGGCAGCGCGACCATAAAGTACGGCGCCAAATCGAGCTCGCGATAACCAGGCACGGTGCCCAGCATGTCGAACAAGCCCTTGATTGGACGGTTCCACCACGAATACTGCACGCAAGTAGGCGGATCTTCGTCGGCTTCAGGCGCCGAGAACGCGAGCGCCACAGTCAACCCGTCGGCTTCAAGGCCCTTTTTGAGAGCCTCGATTTTAACCTTCGGAATCCAGCCCTGCATGACGAACAAATCCGGATCGAGCAAAGCGCCCTTGCGAACGCGCTCAATCTGAACTTCCGCGTTGAGATCTTCGACCGCCTGAGCCACTTCGCCTTTGTGATGCGCTAAAGCACCCAAACGCGCCTTCATGACTTTCAGGTTTTGATCGATCGCGTCGGCATCTTTGAGAAGTGCACGACGATCGCGCGTGGGACGCTCAACCAGCTGCGCGCCTTCTGGCAACTCAGCATCGCGAACAGCCACACACAAAAATCCCTTTTCGCCGGAGTTCGCCAAAACAAAAATATTTTCGGCGTCAGGCTTTTGTCCGGTCACAAAAACGCGAGGATTTACGCCAGCTTCGTCCAGCGCTGCGAGATCTTCGAGTTTGGTATCACCCCAAACTTTGATCTGCTCAACCTGGCGAGAGAGCGACGCAAGCTTGTTTTTGCTCTCGGTTTCTTTGCGCTGAATGTCAGCCAATTCCTCAAGCAGAGCGCTGCGATCAGTGAATTCAGGCGCTTCGCCCGTAGGCGTAATGGCAGACAGACTGTCAGCCGCACGCTTGGCTTGGTCCAGACGCGCCAGCAACGCTTCGTCGAGCGGCTGAGACGCAACCGGCACAGGCTCAATCACGCCCAGCTTGCGGATGCTGCGCAAAACCTTGGCCTCGGAGCTCTGCTGAGCCGCGAGGAAGACTTTTTGCATCTCGAGGATCATGCGTCTGCTCCTACCAACTTGCCCTTGGCGATCTTGCTACGACCAACGGCGGAGGTCATTTCATCGCCCAAACGAATGCGGATGACGCGAATGGCTTCCTTGGTCTGCGGGATCTTGACCTTCTCGAACAAGTTGACCCTTTGCAAAATCTTGGTGAGCTCTTTGCTCAACAGCTCAAACTGCTTGCGAAGGACTTCAGCTTTCGAGCGGCAGGTGTACTGATCTCGCAGGTCGCGCAACGTGGCACCAACGTAAGCCGGCGTTCCGAAAAGGCTGTAACGCGCTTTCGGGAACGTGCAGCCG
>JAZUEA010000011.1:0-5724 GCA_045639945.1 Myxococcota bacterium | reverse complement strand
CATCAGCTCGTTTTGATCGGCATGTCCCGAGAATCCTTGAATTTGTTCGACGCGTGCTTTCACAGCAACTTCGTTTTGTCCCAAGATTCGCACGCGCTTTGCACCTTCAACCAATTCACGACCGAGCGTACCTGTTGCTTGGTAACCCACGAAAAGTACTGCACTTTCCGGGCGTTCAATATTGTGCAACAAGTGATGTTTGATGCGACCGCCAGTGCACATGCCAGCGCCAGCGATAATGATGGCGGTGCCGCGAATAGAGTTAACGGCTTGCGATTCACGACGCGAAGTGCAGAAGCGTAACCCACCGAAACTAAACGGTGATCCGCCAGACATAAGAACTTCACGCATCTTTTCGTCGTAAAGCTCGCTATGATGGCGGAAAATTTCAGTCACTCGCACGGCCATTGGACTATCCAAAAACACCGTAAGTGCTGGAATTTGTTTTGCTTTAAACAATCCATCTAAGCGGTAGAGCACTTCTTGCGCACGCTCAATCGCAAAGCTTGGAATGAGGATGTTGCCGCCTTTTTCGTAAGACCAATTGATAACGTCGCAAAGTCGCTGATCAACCAGTTCAACACCTTCATGCAAACGATCGCCGTAAGTAGACTCTACGACAATGTAATCAGCGTGTGTAAACGGTTTAGGATCGTGCAAAATCGGTCGACCGGGCCCACCTAAATCGCCTGAAAAAACAATGCTGCGCTGCTCATCGCCGTCCACAATCTCGAATTTGCACGACGTTGAACCCAAAATGTGACCCGCTTCTTGCAGCGTGAGCGTGACACCCTTTGCAATTTCAAGCGGTTTTTCCAATCCGACCGCGCGGAAACGGCGACGCACCGCTATCGCATCATCCCTTGTGTAAAGCGGCTTTACAAAATCGTGCCTGCCCTCTTGCTGGTGGCGCTTATTTTTTTGGCGCGCATCTTCTTCTTGCAGAGCACCAGAATCTTCCATCACGACCGGCGCAATTTCAGAAGTCGCCGAACTTGCATAAACCGTGCCGCGAAATCCCTCTGCGACGAGTTTTGGCAAAAGACCACAGTGGTCTAAGTGCGCGTGTGTCAACACAACGGCGTCGATGCTCTTCGCGGGAATCGGAAACGGCTCAAAGTCGCGATCGCGAAATTCACGTTCTTGGTGAAGTCCACAATCGACCAAAACACGTGCATGCGAGGTTTGAATCAACGTGCGCGAGCCTGTCACGCTGCGCGCTGCACCGAGAAATCGAAGTTGAATACTCACGGTTCGCTCCATTGTGCGAAAAGTTCTGCAAATTTGGCACGCCACCGTAACCTTCGCAACCTCTCTGCGGTTTGCATTGCGTAACTTTTCGCGTCATAAGAGACACTATTTTTTACCAAAAACAGGAAGCTTAGATGCGTTCACAACCTCTTATTTGGCTATTTCTTGCTGCATTTGTCTGCGCATGCGACGACGATGACGACAATTCAAATGTAGACGATGCAGGACTCGCCGTTGACGCTTCGTTGCAAGCAGAAGATTCCGAAATCATTACAGATTCTTCAGTACAAGATGCAGAGATTGGAGAAAACTCTTGTGAATCCATCGAGGCTTGGCACGCAGGAAAATCGATCTTCACCGAACGTCCTGGTGTTTTCGCAAACGCACCAGCAACCGGTGTGCGATTGAGTGTGGGCGACATCGATGGCGATGGCTATCCTGATTTAGCTGCTCGAAATTCAGGAACAACGCCGGATTTATTAGGAGATTCGCCCAAACGACAAGTTTGGCTGCTGCGCAATACTTTTGCAGATAGATCCGATGACAATGCGCCGGGTTTTGAGGATGTCTCGGTTTCCTCTGGCTTTTTGCAAACACGCAACGAGTACAGCATCGAAGTTGGCCGACCCATCGATTTGGTGATTTTCGGCGACATCGATAACGACGGCGATTTCGACATTTACACAGGCACCGACTCGTCCGCGAGCGTCTCCGCAACATTGGGCAGCACAACTGCTCAAATCAAAGAAACAAGCGAATTGCTGTTAAACGACGGCACCGGACATTTCGAACTCACATTTGCTGGCGATGTCGTTCGCACACCCGTCATTCCAGGCGGCGCAAGCTTTGTAGGTGTCAACCGCGACGGCTATTTGGATCTTTGGGTCGCTCAAAACAGCGTGAACGAGCAAGATCGACTGTTTACAAACGATGCCCGCGTCGAATTTCACGATAAAACCAGCGCGTTAGGCTTGGCCACACAAGGCTGGTCCAACATCAACAACTTGAACAACGCTAAAAGTCACTCCAACGCCTGGTCCGCCACTGCCTGCGATTTGAACAACGACGGCTATCCTGAATTACTCGCCGCATCGTACGGACGTGCCCCCAACCATTTGTGGCAAGGCAGCGCCAACGGATTTAGCAATCGAAGCGTCGCGTCTGGATACGCATTCGACGACGACAAGTCCTGGCAAGACAACCAATTTGCGCGTTGCTACTGCCAAGCAAATCCAACCGACCAAGACTGCAGCGGCGTCCCTGCTCCGCTCATCACCTGCTCCAGCCCCAACTGGACACACAACCAAGACCGCGAAGCTTTCCGATTGGGCGGCAACAGCGCTGCCACCATTTGCGCGGACTTTGACAACGACGGATTCCTCGACTTGTACACCACTGAAATCAAGCACTGGTGGGCTGGTGAAGGTTCCGACGGCGCAGAATTGCTGCACAACACTGGTGAAGCTGACGTTCGATTCACGCGACCTGGCCGCACCGCCACAGGACTCGAAATTCCGCACGTTACCCAAAGTTGGGACGAAGGCATTATGAGCGCGACTGCGTTCGACTTTGATAACGACGGCTGGCTCGATTTGTACGTAGGCGCTTCAGACTACCCAGGAAACCGCGGCTACCTGTTCCATAATATTTCCAAAGTCGGCGAACCAAAATTCGAAATGGTCGCAATTACAGACTTTTTCGAGCATAACCGAAGCCACGGCGTTGCAGCGGCAGACTTCGATCGCGACGGCGATTTGGACTTGGTAGTGGGTCACTCACTCTCACGCTGCGATGCCTCATCACCCAATAACTGCTACTCGACCAACGCAATTCGCTACTTTGAAAACACACTTCAAAGCGGCCACTGGATCCAGTTGGAACTCGAAAGTCTCATTGCCAACCGCAAAGCCGTGGGCGCTCGTGTACAAGTAACAGCCAACGGATTTACGCAAACGCAAGAAATTTCAGGTGGTTACGGACACTACGGCGCACAAAACGACCACACCCTTCACTTTGGCTTGGGCGAATCGTGCTCCGCCGAAGTGACCATTCGCTGGCCGGATGCCGATTTAACCGAGGAACATTTCACGCTGGACCATGGAAAGCGCTACCTCATCAAGCAAGGCGCACAACCGGTTGAGCTTTAACTCCTCGATATTGTTCTAAAAATCTCGGCCAGAAAGAACTGGCCGAGAGATTAAATCTCTTCTTCCGGCGGAAAATCGCCCGAAATACCGCGACCGCCAGCAGCAAACAACGCAGCTTTAGCCTCTGCTTTGGACTGGCAAGACAAGCACAGACGAACGTAAGGCATTAATTCCAAACGTTTTTCTTCGATGTCCTCTTCGCATTCTTCGCAAAGACCGAAGTCTTCAGGCGTTTCGCGCAAAACCTGCAAAGCGTGGCGCACATCTTCGATCGAACCCATTCGCATCTTGGTGCGCGAGGTCGCGATCACGTGTTCCATTTCAAGGTAAGGCTGTAAATCCTCTTCCAGCGGAGAAATTCCGTCTTGACGCATGGGCACTTCGTCCACTTCCTGCTTGCGTGCCTCAAGACGTTTTTTCATTTCCGTGAGAATTCGACGGTAATGATCACGAGTGGCTTGATCCATTTTTAACTCTTATCGCTGATGCGGCGGTCTATCGTTGAAAACTGATTTTTAGGAATCCGGATTTTGCGCTTAAACAGAGAGGCGCTTCAAGACTCAATTGATTTGCTCGAATTGTTTTCGAACACACCTTTAATGAAATACCCACAATACGCGCACTTACCGTGATCCAAGTGGTCCTCCATGAGCATGCAGCGATTGCGAATCAACAAAAGTTCGCCGCATCTGGGACAACATGTAGACTCACCATCACGTGCGCGAATGTTGCCGGTGTACACGTAATACAAGCCCATCGAAGCCGCAGTGAATCGCAATTTACGAAGCGTATCTGCAGTTGTGACAGGCAAATTCAACATTTCGCACGCAGGATGAAACGCTGAAAGATGAAGCGGCACTTCTGCCCCTAAGTGCTCACGCATCCACTCCGCTTGACGCGACATCGTTCCAAAATCGTCGTTTTTTCCAGGCAAAATCAACGTTGTCACTTCAAGCCACGTTGTTGATTTTGCAATGAATTCAAGCGTTTCCAGAACAGGATCCAAGTGTCCCTTACAAATCTCGCGATAGTAATCGTCGGTAAACGCCTTCAAATCCACGTTCGCGGCATCGATTTCTGCAAAAATTGCTTCTCGTGCCTCGCGTTGCACATAACCATTGGTCACTAAAATATTTTTTAAACCTGCTTTGCGACAGGCATGCGCTGTTTCGATCACCGTTTCTGCAGCAATCACAGGTTCGTTGTAGGTAAACGCGACGCTTTTTGAACCGGTTGCAATCGCTGCCTGAACCACTTCCTGAGGCGTAAACGACACCAGCGAAACACGTCCGTCAGGCCTAGAAAGATGGTCGTTTTGGCAAAATGCACAGCGTAAATTGCAACCCAACGAGCCAATCGAAAGCGTTTTTGAGCCTGGCAAAAAGTGATAAAGTGGTTTCTTTTCAATAGGATCGACGCGCAGCCCAATATTTTTGCGGTAGGTCAACGGGACAATTGCATCGCCTTGCCGTTCGCGCACACCGCATACACCGCGCTGGCCATCTTGAAGTGTGCAGGCATTTGGGCAAATCGTGCACTCAAGCCCGCGATCGGTCGATTTGTAAAAGGTTTTGACTGCATCCATGAATTGATTTTGGACCCAGATTTAGGGCAATGTCACGCCCAACATTCGCGCATTAAAGAATGAATTTCGCTTGAAAAAGCTCAGCACAACAAACGCCAAACACCAAGGCGAATTTCAGGGCCTCGTCATCGAACGTAAAGGTCCCGTTCTTACAGTAGAAAGCAGCAATGGCACCATCGTGGACTGCGAAGGTCACGGTCCCGGCAAAAAAGCCGTTGTGGGCGACATGGTTTCGTACGACACCGCCGCAACCGATTTAGCACAAGGCGTCATCACTCAGATTCATCCGCGAAAAAACTCTCTGATCCGAGCGGACGCTTTGCATCGCAAGCCGCAAACCATCGCCGCCAACATCGATCGCATTTACATCGTGGTCGCCTTGGAACCGCCCATGCGCGAAGGTCTCATCGACCGCTACTTGGTTTGCGCGCACGCCCAAGGTTTGGAAGCGAGCATCATTTACAACAAAGTCGACCTCATCGACGATGACGAGCTCTATGAAGAAATCCGTGAGAATCTGCAGTGTTACGTAGATTTAGGCTATCCGCTTTTCTACGTAAGCGCAGAAACCGGCGCGGGTTTAGACGATTTGCGCAAAACGCTCGATGGCGAACGCAGCATTTTTGTGGGCCACTCTGGCGTTGGCAAAACCAGCCTTTTAAACGCGCTCGATCCCGGATTAGGCCGTAAAGTTCAGGACTTAAGTGCTGCTTCCGGTCGTGGCCAACACACGACTTCGGC
>JAZUEA010000010.1:0-4699 GCA_045639945.1 Myxococcota bacterium | reverse complement strand
ACTACGCCAAGGCGCGTGCTCGCGGTGGTTTGCGCATTCGCGGTGGTGCGGCGCAGTCGTATTACATCGGTATTGAGCGTGCGTCGCTTGCAATTCCTGGCATGCCGCCCAAGGTGGACGCCGTGTGCGTTGCACCTGCAGGCATGGAAGAAGGTTCCGACGCCGAGTTGCCGCATCCGTTTGGTCTGGTTGTGGGCGAGCCGGCTTCATTCCGGTTCTTCTCAAGCGCCAGCCGTCGTCAGGATCGCTTGGGCGACATCATCCCGATCGACGATTTGTTCGAACTTGCCCCGATCGAAGCCACACTCGAAGGCGAAGCGGGTACGACCACGCCGGTTCGTTTGCACACGAAACTTACAGAAATCGGCACATTGGACTTGTCGCTCGAAGAATTCACCGGACGTCGCTGGCAGCTCAGCTTCAACGTTCGCGTGGATTGACAAGTCCGCACATCGCCTTAACTTCCTCCTCATCTCCTCTTTTTAATTTCTATTTTTAGAAAGCTCACGATGACAGATCTCAAACGTGGTTTGACTGCTCACGAGGTCGAAGAGAGCCGTTTAAAGCACGGTTCGAATGCACTCACTCCGCCGCCGAAGTTGCCGTTTTGGCGTGAACTTTTGAGCAAATTCGATGATCCCACGATCAAAATTTTGCTGGTTTGCGCGCTCTTGAGCTTGGGCGTGGCGGTTTTCAAAAAAGTTCAAACTGGCGAAAACAGTTTCATCGACGGCATCGGCATTTTGATCGCGGTGGCACTTGCGACGCTGGTGAGCTTCACGATGGAGCGCAAAAACGAAGCCGCGTTCGAAAAGCTCAAAGAGGCTGAAGCGGATTCGGTTGCTGTCAAAGTTACGCGTGACGGCGCGCTCACGACGATTCATGTCAATGAAGTCGTTGTCGGTGATTTGGTTACACTTTCGAGTGGCGACAAACCGCCGGCGGATGGTGTGTTGGTTCAGTGCGAAGGCTTGACGATCGATGAAGCTGCGCTCACGGGCGAGTCGCGTCCGGCTGAGAAATCGCTCAATCCCAGCGGTGAAGGCGCGACGGTTGAAGCAAACGAAATTCGCCGTGGCACACTGGTGTTAGACGGTCAGGGCGTTTTTGAAGTGACGGCGGTGGGCGACAAAACCGAGCTCGGCAAGTTGGCGCAGAGCATGGCTGAAGGCGCTCAGGAGGAAACGCCGCTTAAGCAGAAGTTGGCGGTTTTGGCTGACCAAATTTCGCTTGTGGGTACGGCTGCGGCGCTCATCGTGTTTGCGATTGTGTGCGCGCGCTCGCTCGTTTCGAGTTCGATTTTTGCAGAAACTTGCCAAAACTCCGCGAAATTATTTGGAATTGGTGCTGGCTCGTTGGTTGCGGCCTATTTCTTTGGCCACTTCGTTCTCAAGTTCGGCTGGAAGTCGCTGCGCAATGTGATGTCGTTGCCTGTTGCGCTTGCGATCTTTTCGATTTCGATTGCAGTGATTGGACTTGTCGGATCTGAAACGGCTGCAGCCATGGCGCTTTTAGAGCAAATTTTGCTCGCCTTCACCGTTGCAGTGACGTTGGTCGTGGTGGCGGTGCCGGAAGGTCTGCCGATGATGATCGCTGTGAGTTTGGCGCTGAATGCGAATCGCATGCTCAAAAAGAACTGCTTGATTCGTAAGCAAATTGCGTCCGAAACGATTGGTTCTGCGTCGGTGATTTGTTCCGACAAAACCGGCACGCTCACCGAAAATCAGATGACGCCGGTTTGGTTTGTGTTGGATGGTCGCGAATTTGAGCGTGATGCCGATTTGTCGTCGCAACCCTCTTTTGGCGCGTTGGCTCAAAACTGCGCAGTGAATCGCTTGGCGGCGTTGGAATCGCGAGACGGTAAACTTTGCGCGATTGGAAATCCCACAGAAGCTTCGCTGTTGCGGTTGTTGGCTGCGCAAAACATCGATCCGGATGCGCTTCGAGCCAAAGAAAACGTGCTTCACGTTTTGCCGCATGCGTCGACCAGAAAGCGCTCGCTTGCAGTTGTAACATTCGAAAATCATTACAAAGTTTTGTTGAAAGGTGCGCCGGAATACGTGCTTGCACAATGCAGCGATGCGCTTTTGAACGGCGAAAAAGTGCCGCTTGAAAATGTGCGAGCAAATTTGGAATCGGCGCTGGCCAAAGCGGCGGGTGAGCGCGCGTTGCGTGTGCTTGCGTTTGCCGAAAAAGTTTTGGAAACCAATAACGATTCTCCAGAATCGCTTGTTGAATCAAATGGTTACACGTTCGTTGGATTGATCGGTATTGAAGATCCTCTGCGAGCGGCGGTGCCGGCGGCGATGCGTGCATGCCAATCGGCTGGCGTGAACGTGAAAATTGTGACGGGCGACACCAAGCATGTGGCGCGCGCGATTGCGATTCAGTGCGGTTTGTTGGATTCGGAAACGGCTTCGGAGCCGGGGCGAATTCTGACTGGCGAAGAACTTCGCGCATTGCCGCCCGAGTCGTTGCCCGAAGCGGCCGAAAAGATTCGGATTTTGGCGCGTTCGTATCCCGAGGATAAATTGCGACTCGTGGGCGCGCTTCAAAAACGCGGCGAAGTGGTGGCGGTCACCGGCGACGGCGTAAACGATGCTGGCGCGCTCAAAGTGGCGGATGTGGGTCTATCGATGGGTTCAGGTACCGAGGTTGCGAAAGAAGCGTCCGACATCATTTTGGTCGACGACAATTTCACGAGCTTGGTCGAAGGCGTTCGATTTGGCCGCGCGCTGTTCGAAAACATTCAGCGATTTGTGTTGTTCCAGCTGTCGGTGAACGTGGTTGCGCTCGCGGTTGCGTGCTTGGGACCGCTGTTTGGCAAGGACCTGCCGCTTACTGTGCCGCAACTTTTGTGGATCAACATCATCATGGACACGTTTGCGGCGTTGGCGCTTTCCACCGAGCCGCCGCGCGATTCCATCATGCAGCGGCCACCGATTCCGCGCACAAGCTCGATTATTACGGCGAACATGTTGCGCACGATCTGTTTTGTGGGACTTTTTGAAACGGCGTGTTTGCTGTTTGTGCTGGTTCAAAATCCGTTTGGCATGGAAACCGAACGCGGCCAAGAAAGCGTTTTCTTTACTGTTTTCGTGGTGTTCCAGCTTTGGCACATCTTCAACGGTCGCGCGCTTCATCGTGGCGAGTCGCCGTTCAAAAACCTGCTTCAGAACAAGCTTTTCCTCATCATCGTGGCGGTCATCACAATCGTTCAGATCGTCATGGTTCAGTTTGGTGGCGTGATGGGCGATCTCTTCCGCACCGAGCCTTTGCCGTGGTCTGTGATGGGACTCATCCTGCTTGGTTGCGCGTCCGTGATTCCGGTTGGCGTTTTGGTGCGACACTTTGAATCGCGCTGATCGCTATTCCTCGCCCTCGTCTAACGCCTGAATTTTCCCATTCAAAAGTTTTCGAATTTCGCGCCAATTCGGCATGTGCGCATCCAACACGGCGACAAATCGTGGACCGTGTGTGCGTTCGTGCAAGTGCGCAAGTTCGTGCAAGATCACGTATTCCAAGCAAATTGGCGAATGATGCGCGAGTTGCACGTTGAGCCAAATGTGCCGAGTGCGCGTGTTGCAGGTGCCCCAGCGAGTTTTCATGAGCTTTGTTTGCCAGGCACTGCTGTAAAGTCCGGTTCTCGCTTCCCATTTGGGCAAGAATTCGAGCACTTTCTTTTTGAGCTCAGCGCGTAACCACTCAACAATAAAAGCTTTTCTGAGAGCTGGTGTGCTTTGAGCGGGCGCACAAAAAAGTGCGCGATTGCCGAGCAGCTCAAGCGAATACTGCGGATCGGGGCGCAGCGAAATGGTGTACGGCTGACCCCAAATCATGATTGTTTCGCCGCTGACAAACTCGTTGAGTGTTTCGGCAGGTCGAGCGGCGAACTTCGCTTGCTGCTTGCGAATCCAGTCCAAGTTATTGAGCACGAAAAGTTTGATTGCGTCTTGCGACATGCTGAGCGGCGCAGTCACCAGCACTTGACCGGATTGCCGAACATGTAAATGCATGTTTTTTATGCGTTTTAGTTGAACTTCAACGCTCACGCCGCAAACCTCAAGCCGCGATTCTTTGGGCGTTGTCAGTTCCTGCAGCGACTGGCGAATCCAAGCCAAATTTTGGTGCACAAAAAGTTCGACCGACTCATCAGGCATTTCGAGCGGTGCGGTGACCAAAACGCGTCCAGTTGGCTGCACGTGCAGATGCATTTTTTTGATGCGCTTTTTTTGAACCTCTACGGTTAATTCTGAGATTTTTATGTAAGTGCTTAAAATCATTTCAGAAACATGAAGTTGCGCGTCAAACTTTGGGCACAAAAAAACCGCTCTCCCGTTGGAAGAGCGGTTTGAGTGGAGGTGCTGGGAATTGAACCCAGGTCCGAAAACGGTCCACCATGGCGTCTACATGCTTGTCCTTCGATTTAAGTTTCCCTGAACGAACGCCCAAAGGCGGGCTTTTGATCAGGTAGCTTGGCAAAAAGTTTCGCGTTGGATCGTGCCAGGCAACTTTCCGCGGCTATCCCACTGGCGTGACGCCCTTCTATCGGTCCCGTGGGCACTGACCGGAAGGACGCGTGCTTCAACTGTTATTAGGCAGCGAGCGCGAATTCAATATCATCGTTGGCAGTTGTATGCCTCCAGCCTTTTTAACGCGGTGACCGGGAACCGCGACATGCAACCAGGGCTTCAACGCC
>JAZUEA010000009.1:0-1733 GCA_045639945.1 Myxococcota bacterium | reverse complement strand
TACAAGCAAATCGGCATTTTGCCCGAAGGTTTGCTCAACTACTTGGGCCGCATGGCGTGGTCCATGCCCGACGACCGCGAAAAATTCTCGCTGCAAGAGATGATCGACAACTTCGACCTGGACCGCATTTCGATGGGTGGTCCTGTGTTCGATTTGGACAAGCTCAACTGGCTCAACGGCCTGTTCGTGCGCGAACTTTCGCAGGACGAATTCGCCGAGCGCGTCGCCAAGTGGGCGATTAACTCTGATTACCTCAAAAAGATCATCCCGCTTGTTCAGGTGCGTACCGAAAAGCTCTCTGATTTGGGCAACTTAACGCCGCACTTCTTCCAAGGTTTGCTGGACTTGCCCAAAGACAAGTTGCAGGTCAAGGGCATGACGGACGAAGAGTTCGTGCGCACGTTGCAGTTTGTGCTCTGGACATTGGACGCCGAGCCGAACTGGAGCGACGAGCACATTGAAGCCGCCCTGAAGCGCACCGCGGAGATGATGGAAGTCAAGCTTCGCGTTTTGCTCGCACCGGTCTTCCTGGCGATTACCGGCAAGACCGTTTCGACGCCGCTCTACGGCACCATGGCGATCATCGGCCGCGACTTGAGCCGCGCGCGTCTGCGCCAGGCCGTTGAAACGCTGGGTGGTGTTTCCAAAAAGCAGGACAAGGCTTGGCAGAAGCAGTACGCCGACGCCAAGGCCAAGCTCGATGGTCCTGCAGTGGTTGAAGTCTCCGAAGAAGCGTAATTATTTCAGCAAGTTACGCTGCTGCGTTTTGAACGTGGCAGCATAAAAAGCCCCGAAACTTTAAAGTCTCGGGGCTTTTTTGTCGCTGCTCGAAATTTAATCTTCTAAATCTCGAACAATTCGAATGCCGACCGCAGCACTCGACTGTGTGGGCATCGAGCGCGAGCGAATGGTGGTGCGAAGCTGGTTCGTGCTGCCTGTCGTCGTTTTGCTGCTCCAGGAACCACCGCGGTAAACGCGAGCGCGCGTGTCACCATCGGCAAATACCCATTCGCTGCCATCGGTGGGAGCCGCAGAAGTGTAAGCTCTGCCGTACGCATCTTGAACCCACTCGGCAACATTGCCTGTCATATCGCACAAGCCTTCAGGAGTAATGCCTGTCTTTTCGCACACAGTGACGGTCGTGATACCATTTGACGAGCCACCGAAACGAGCTCGAGCAGAGGTGGGCATTTCGTTGCCCCAAGCGTAGAGTCGACCTTGATCCGGAGCGTTGCTTACGCCCGCCGCAGCGAATTCCCACTCGGATTCCGTGGGCAAACGACCACCAATCCAGTTTGCGAACTCATTCGCTTGATACCAAGTCACGCAGTTCACTGGATGCTGATCTTTGACAGAAGTCGTGGCACTGTAATTGTTGTTGTTGCACTCCGCAGACGGTTCAGTGCAAGCGCCCGCTTCAACACAAGCACGGTATTGTTCAACCGTGACCTCGGTCTTCATCATCTTAAAAGCGCGCACCACAACTTTGTGTGCGGCGTGTTCATTTTCAGGTGTCGTTTCGTCAACGTTGTTTTGAATGGGCACAGTGGTTGACTCACGACCTTGGTAGAAACTGCCGTCGCGAATTGTGATGAATTCCGGAGCAGTAAAACAGCCGCTTACTTCGTGGTTTACGAATTCGCCCGCTTGACAAACCTGATAGCGAATTTGGTTTTCATCGTTTTCGCATGAAACAAAACGACCTCGGTTTGGCAAACAAGTGCACTCACCAA
>JAZUEA010000008.1:0-7940 GCA_045639945.1 Myxococcota bacterium | reverse complement strand
ATCATCGCGATGGGTATCGCTGAGACCGTCGGTCTGTTCGCCTTCGTCTTCATGCTGTTGATGCTGCCGTAATGAAATGCCTCGTCACAGGCGGGGCAGGATTCATCGGCTCTCACCTCTCCTCACTCTTGGTTCGCCAAGGTCACACCGTCACAATTCTGGACGACCTTTCCACAGGCCATCTTGAAAACCTCACAGACATCCCGCACTCCTTCGTGCGGGGTGATGTGTCGTGTCTGCAAACGGTGATTGAAGCAGTGAAGGGAAGTGAGGCGGTGTTTCACCTTGCCGCCATCGCGTCCGTTCCCAAAACCATTGAAAATCCCGTGCGAAGCCATGAAGTCAACTTGGGCGGAACGCTCAACGTGCTCGAAGCTTGTCGTCAAACGGGATGCAACCGCGTTGTGTTTGCTTCGTCGGCCGCCGTGTATGGCATTGAACCGCAAACGCCGACCGCTGAAACCGCAACGCCTGCGCCTGCGTCGCCGTACGCGCTCGAAAAACTCACTTCAGAAAAGTACTTGAAGCTCTACAGTGATTTGTTCGGTCTCGATACCGTCGCGCTGAGATTCTTCAATGTTTACGGACCTAAACAAGATCCGTCGAGTCCGTACAGCGGTGTTTTGAGTCTGTTCAAAAAGCGGCTTTCGCTGGGCGAGCAAGTCACCATTTACGGTGATGGCGAGCAGTCTCGAGATTTTGTGTACGTTGAGGATGTGGCGCGCGCGCTCGCAAGTGCACTCAACGTTCAGTCGCCGCGTGGTCTGGTTTGCAACGTTGCTCGTGGAGAAAACGTAACCATTAACCAGATTTACACGATGATGGCACAGGCGATGTCGCTGAATCCGGCGCCAAAGCCCAATTATGTGCCAGCGCGAGTTGGTGATCCGAGAGTGAGTTTGGCGTCGGTTTCATGCGCAGAACACGAACTCGGATTCAAAGCACAAGTGTCGCTCGCGGATGGCATTCGCGAGTACGTAAAATCGTAACTTCTCGATTTGATTGACTTTGCTTTTTAAAGGGCCTGCTCAGATTTTGAGCGGGCCTTTTTTATTAAAGGTAGGCGAGCGTAAGAAGTTCGGAGAGAAGGTTGCAGCATGCGTGAAAAACGAGCGGTGCCAAGATGCCACCCGACACGCGACGAAGCAGGCCGAACAGCAAACTGGGAAAGAACACCGCCAATCGAGCTGGATTTGGAATCGTGGCAATGTGACCAAGCGCAAAGAGCGTGGACGTTAACACGATGCTCGCAATGTTGATGTCCACGCCGCGAATTCGTCGAACGCGCCCCACCAGCGAATCCAGACGCGTCTGTAAGTAGCCGCGATAAAACAACTCTTCGGGCATTGCGATGAGCAAAAGCTGTGTGAGAAGCGCGGTCAAAAACCACCACGGCGATCGCTCAGCTTTGTACGGCAGAGATTCCGGCTGAAGATGGAGACCAAGCGCAACTTCTTTTGCTGGCGCGCGAAGTTCCAGCGAATCGCCGGTGTGAATCAGCCGAGCAAATCCACTTTTGCGACCGAGCGTTGAAAAAACGTTATCCGAAACCTGACCTTGGCCATTTTTTTGCGACAGACCTCGATCCGCCGTGAATGTGAGATCGCCGTCGAGATCGTGCCACTGAATCACCAAGTCGCGGCCATCTTGAGCGAGTGACACTCCATGATCTGTGACGACCAAACCGTCTAACTCAAATGGCCATCGAGCAAATCGAGCGGATTCCAAATCGCGTGTGCGGTGCGAAACCTGCGTTTGCCAAACGTCAAAGCCAATTGTGTAAACGGGAAACACCAAAATCACAGCAAGCGCCGCCCACTTGAGCGAACGAAGCGGATTTTGAAGGTGAATGCCAAAATCTTCTTGGTTTTCACCGCGTTTCGCAAGGACCTCAAGTGGCAGGTACACAAACGCCAGCGCCACCAGGGCCAAGGTGTAGTTTGCCATGGGCGCCCAAACGGACTGAATCAGCGTGAGGCCAACGGTCCAAATGAGCGTAACCAAGTAAAGCAGCGTAATTTCGAGAGTCTTTGATTTGGGAAGTCTCATAGCGCGCGGCTTTTACACGAGAATGGCTTACAAACGCGAGAACCCTCTTGGATTAAAATCCCGAGCGCGCGACAACAGTGCGTATTTAAAAAAAGAAATGCCATGAAGAAGCCCGAATCGTTTAATCCGCAGCTTTACACCATGCTGCACACAGGCACTGACGGAGACGTCGCGTTTTACCGAAAGTTCTGCGAGCCAGGTCTTCGCGTCTTAGAACTGGGCTGCGGAGCCGGTCGAATCACAATTCCTGTTTGCAAAAATGGCTGTGATGTCGTGGGGTTAGACGCTCATCGCGGCATGCTTCAAATGGCTCGCGAAAAAGCACTCAACACCAAGCACATGAAAGGCTCGCTTGCTTTGGTGCAGGGCGACATGCGCAAGTTTTCGTTCGCCTCGTTGTTCGATCGCGTCATCATTCCCTTTAACAGTCTGTATTGTTTGGGCGGCAAAGACGGCATCGAACAGTGTTTGCGCTGTGTTTTCGAACACTTAGCACCAGACGGTAAACTCGCTTTTGATTGCTATGCGATGAATCGTGGCGATGCGCCGTTTGAGCCGCTTCAAGGTTGGCTCACCACGCTCAAAGACGGCGAAGAGTACATCGATGTCTACGAGCACACGGTTCAAGACCTGTACGAAAAGTCGTTTTTGGTCACGTACACCCATAAATTCAACCACGGCGAGGTCGAGGGGTACATTCTTCGCCATCACTATTTATATATTGACGAATTTGAACCGATGCTCCGCCGCTTGGGATTTGGAAAAGTGACGCATCGCCCTGGTTTTCAAGGGAAAATCAAAGAGAATGACCAAGATTTGTTTGTTGCCTGCAAAGAATAAAAGCGGACGCGCGTTTTGACTCAGCGTGGTCGAGCTCAGTTTTTTGCTGCCTTTTTCACAAAGCGCTGTTTCTTTAAGGCAAAGAACAAACCCACCGAAAAAAGAAAAACAGCCGCGCACTTGCGCAAAATATGCTAAACATCTCCACGCTATGGAAAACGAAAACAATCATCAAAAATTGGAACACCGCTTTGAAGGCGACGAGATCTTGGACGATCTCTTGCGCCGCAGCGGTTGCGAGCACACCACCGAAGATTTGCGCTATGAGTTCGACGCCGCTCTCGAAGAAGGCACGGCGCCTGGCGAAGTCATTGCGTTGCTTTGGGACGGCGATCCCAAGTTCGAATCGCCTGAGATGGCGCGCCGCACTTTCTCAAATTTGTTCGGCCTTTACGATGAAATGGCCAAGCAAACGGCTTTCTTTGATTTGACCGGCGGCGAAGAGCCCGATCCGAATGCGCCGCTCAGCGCGATCGAGGTCGAGAAAATTGCGCACCGCGTTGAGGAAATGCCCGCCAAAGACAAGAAGCGTCTTTACAACCGATTCGACAATCGCGCGGCCGACGCCATGGCGTTTTTGTTCGAAACGCTCAAGTCGTTGGGTGACGATGCTGTGGCTGCGGCGAGCGAAATCGCGTTTGAAATATGGGCAATTCTCTACGAGCACCGCGGCGAAAGTAAATCGGAGCCGTCGCTTGAGGAATTAATGGCGCTTCACGCTGTTCGCGGCGAGCTTTACGAACCATCCGAGCCGGCGTTGGCGGGGTTGGTTCACTGCCTCATTTACGAACGCGCGGCCGACGAACCACTCAGCGATGAATCTTTGCTTCAGATCGAGATGGCACTGACCACTTACTTGCGAGCGCTGGCGCCTCACGCTGAAGAATCGACCGCTGAGTGATAAAATATTGAAAAATAACTAACTATTCTCAGAATCCGCGCTTAAAATCCCGCCAGTTTAATCTTTTTTGGTGCTTTGATGAACCAGACCAATCGGCATGAACTGCGTGGCACGCTGCCTCGATTGACAACGCGAACGCCGGATTTTCGCCTTTTTTCTCATGGGTTAACGGATGTCGGCTGTCGGCGTGAAGCCAACGAAGATTCCTTTCTCATCATGCCCAAGAACGCCCTGTTCATTGTTGCCGATGGCATGGGTGGTCACGCTGGCGGTCAAGTCGCTTCAAAGCTCACCATCAAGAATGTTGCGCAGCAGGTTCTTAAACGGCTTTCTGAGGCAGAGAAACAAGCGCGTGCAACAAACACAAACGTGATTGTGTCCGATGTGTTGCGTGAAGGCATCAGTGATGCTTGTGCCATGGTGTTTGATTACGCGACCGAGCATCCGGCGCTCACCGGCATGGGTTCTACCGTCACGGCGCTTTTAATCTACAAAGATCTCGCGTGGATTGGTCAGGTTGGCGATTCGCGCGCTTATCTCATTCGCGACAATCTGATTCATCAGGTCACCGAAGACCACTCTTTGGTTCAAGAGCAAGTGGCCGCCGGATTAATCACGCCTGAGCAAGCCAAAATGTCCGCGATGCGCAACATCATCACGCGCTCCATTGGCTTTGAACGCGAGGTTAAGGTTGACACGCTCTGTGTTCCGCTTTGCCCAGGTGATCGATTTATCTTGTGCTCAGATGGTTTAACGGGTCACGTCGAGGACTTGGAGATCTGCGACACCGTTCTTGATTTTGAACCACCGAGTGTCCCGCGTCATTTGATTCGAATGGCCAACGAACGCGGCGGTGATGACAACTGCACTGTCGTGATGGTCGGCGTTCAAACTCGCCGTGGACGTGCCTAACTCCTCAGATTTCCTTTAAAAATCAGGATTCCACCATGAAGGACTTCGACCTCGAAGCTGGCTCCACCTCTTATTACAAGGACGTCGTCTTTTACGATGATGAGTATAAAGATCGTCGTGAGGACGTTGCCTTTTACGTTGAGCAATACTTGGCTGCGAACACGCCAGTGTTGGAACTCGGCGTGGGTTCAGGTCGTATCGCAGTGAAAGCGGTGCGACAAGGCGCCATAGTGGTGGGTCTTGATTTATCCGAAACCATGCTCGCCTCTGCAGAGGAAAAGCGACTGAAGCTTCCCAAAGCCAAGCGCGATCTGTTGAAGCTGCACCAAGGTGACATGCGGGACTTTCATTTGGGGCAGAAGTTCCATTTTATCAGTTGTCCCTTTAATGCTTTTCAACACTTATATACACGGCAGGACGTTGAACAGTGCCTCAAGTGCGTAAAAGAACACTTAACAGACGATGGAACGTTTGTTTTTGACGTGTTGGTGCCAGATCTTGAGTATTTAACACGTTCTCCGTTTAAGACTTATATGGGTGTTCGGTTTAAACATGCCACTTATGGCGTTCACTATCGATACAGTGAACGAACCATCTATGATCCCATTAAACAATTGAACCAAATGTGGTTCTTAATGGATCGCGATGGCGATGAAGGCATGAACCCAGAAGCGCCGCAACACATTGAGTGTCAGCTTTCTCACCGATGCTTCTTCCCTGCAGAACTCGAAGCGTTGCTTTATTACAATGGCTTTGAAGTCTTTAAGAGAGAAGGTGATTTCGGGCACGATCCCTTGTTACATGACAGTGAGTCTCAAGTTCTGTTTTGTAGAAAGCGTCTCTGATGCGTTTGCCTTTTGTATTTGCCTTGTCGCTTGCTGTGCCTGCTTGGGCAGAGGAAGCACCCAAGACGGACACTATTCATCTCTATCACAAGAACAATAAAGACACACTTGAAGGATTTCGGGTTGTCACTGAAAATCCGCAAGATCCTTTAATTAAATACATCAGCCAAGAGAGTCGAGCGACACTCGATCACTTCTTTCGTGACTGGCGAACCAAAAAACAGACACATATGTCTGAGCGAACCTATTGGAATTTGAATTACTTAGGAACGCTCTTTGACTCAAAAATCATTGTCACATCTGCATATCGAAGTGGTGATGGTCCAACAAGTCCACATCTTAAAGGCTGGGCCATTGATCTGAGCGTTGAAGGTCAGCCTCACAAGTCATTGTGGGAATACTTAAAGCGATTAGACTTGGTGGGTTTGGGATATTATCCCAACTGCGATTTTATTCACTTAGATTCTCGACCTAAGAAATACTATTGGATTGATAAGTCTTTTCCAGGCAAGCCAGCTGACTATTTAAAAAATGTGTCACAAACACAAACTGTGACTCGCAGAAAGCCAAAAGGCAAAGTCACATTTAATGAATCAGAGCTGCATCACTTACTGAAAGAGTTCGTTCAGAATCCGTCTCGCTTTGAAACCGCTCAGTTAAAAGGTCTTCAGTGTCCCAAAAAGCCTACACCACCGCCACTTACGTCGAATCCCGAAGATGGTCTGAATTCTTTGACCGGGCTTGCTGCGATATTGCGTGCTAAGGCAACTGATCCCAAATTTGTTTCTTGGGCTAAAGAATTTGCAATTACAGAAGCAAAAAAGAAAGCTGAGTTCGATGCTGGGCATCCTTATCTGTATCGCTTAAACGGTGGTATTGAGAGATTCGAACCCAGCGGTGCTTTGATCAAAGACAATCAATTGTATGTGCCTACCGATCGCGGTGGCATGATTATGGTGTATAATTTGCCTTTGCAAATTGGCTCAAATGCTCCTGTTCAAACACATTACACTCCAGAAGAACTGGATGTGAAAAACAGCCACGTCAAATTTGAGGCTCTGACTGAAGGTCCAAACGGTGAGATCTATGCGTTGGAGACTTATCGCAAACACGTTTGGTCGATTACTCCACTCAATGAGATGCCGGTCGAAGGCGAACACATTGCTCTCTTAAATCAGAGTATTTTAAATCAGAAGAGTGATGCTGAAGTCGTATACTTGGGACTCGAAGCCATGGCTTTTGATGGCAAGCGTTTGTGGGTGGGCACGCGTCACTTTGTGGATACAAACTCTGAAAACTCTGGGTATGAACCCTACGCAGCGCTCACAGATGGCAAGCAAACTTTTTGGAATGGCAAGGTTTTGACCGTTGAAGGTCGAGATTACACGCTGAGTGACATGGTTTTCCATGAAGGATACTTGTGGCAAACCTGGTCCTCTGAATTAGAAGGCGATTTCGTCTCAGATGTGAGCGGTTTGATCGCTCGCTCCAAGCTCGATGAACAGGGCAATCCGGGCGAGCCCGAAATCTGTCACCTGATTCCCATCGGCAAACCCGAAGGTCTCACATTCTATAATGATTCTATTTTAGTTGTCTTTGACAATGACAAGAGTCGCAAAGGCGGTGAGGAAGGGAAGTTCGCTTTGCCGTTCAACGAGGATTATGTGACTTTCTTACCCGCTTCGTGTGAGGGAATTAGAAAGTCCGAGAACTAAAAGCGCACCGCGCGCAAACAAAAAGGCCCAGTGAAATTCACTGAGCCCTTCATGCGCTTTGCTGCAAAGAACAAAGCGCAGTCCGCGTGAAATCGCGACTTACTTATTCATGACAGAAGCGCGGAGCATGCCTTCGATTTCGGCGACAGCTTCGTCGATGGAGATGCGGCGCTGTTCCATCGTGTCACGGTCACGAACGGTGATGGTGTTGTCTTCGAGGGTCTGGCCGTCGATGGTCAAGCACCAAGGCGTACCGATTTCATCGTGACGGCGGTAACGCTTACCAATGGTCTGCTGCTCGTCGTAACGGGCGTTGATGCCGTGCGCGAGGAACGCGTTGACGACTTCGCGCGCCTTTTCGGGCATGCCGTCCTTCTTCACGAGCGGCAAAATCGCAACTTTGATAGGCGCGAGTGCCGGGTGCAGCTTCAAGACAACGCGAGTATCGCCGCCTTCGAGCTGCTCTTCGCAGTAGCTGTGGCACATGATTGAGAGGAACATGCGGTCGACACCGATACTGGTCTCGATGACGTATGGGGTGTAGTTTTCGTTGAGTTCAGGGTCGAAGTACTTGATGTTCTTGCCTGAGAACTTCTCGTGCTGGCTGAGGTCGAAGTTGGTGCGTGAGTGTATGCCTTCGACTTCCTTGAATCCGAATGGCATCTTGAACTCGATGTC
>JAZUEA010000007.1:0-3281 GCA_045639945.1 Myxococcota bacterium | reverse complement strand
TGCCTGTAAATGTGTAGCTTCGGCACAGAGCGCCAAGTATTCAAACGTTGAAATGTGCAGCGCAATGTCGCGCGCTTCGGCCTTTAACTCTTTGTAACGCTCGGCTTTTTTCGCTTGTCGGCGCAGGCTTTTCAGCTGCGTGTCGACTTCGCGAACTATCACGTCCAGGCGCTCCAAATTCTCCATCGTGTCGGCGATTTTTTTCTCAGCCAATCGACGACGTGTTCGATAGCGCGTGATGCCGGCTGCTTCCTCGATGAGAACTCGGCGGTCGTCGGCTTTTGCGGAAACCACACGACCGATCTGGCCTTGCTCGATAATGGCGTATGCGCGTTGACCACCGCCGCCGCCGCTCACACCGGTGCCTGCGATGAGTTCCTGAACGTCGGCCAAACGACAGCGCTGACGGTTGATGAAGTAGTCCGAACCGCCGCCGCGTTCAATGCGACGCTCAACCGCAATTTCGCTCAGTCCTTGAAATCTTGCAGGAATTGGAATTGAGCCGTCGTTCTCAAAGGTGAGACAAACCTCGGCCATTCCCATGGGACCACGCTTTTCGCTGCCGTTGAAGATCACGTCTTCCATGGCATTGCCACGCAGCGCACGCGCACCTTGTTCGCCCATGACCCACTTGATCGAGTCGACCACGTTTGATTTTCCGCAGCCGTTTGGGCCGACGATGGCGGTGACGCCTTCATCGAACGCGATGGTGGTGCGGTGGTAGAACGACTTGAAGCCGTGAATGTCGAGGCGTTTGAGTTTCATGAGCGCGAGCCGCCTATCAAAGCGTGGCTTGCTTTTCAAGCGCGATAGAATATTCGAGAAGCGAATGTGTGGTTTGTGGGTGCCCGGGCAAGGCAATCATGATTCGATTCATCGGCGAAATTGCTCGGGGAATCGCGCTCCAAGCCACATCATAACCTGCGAGCCAAAGTCGATACGTTCTGTGAATGTCGGTGGAAAGTCGGCGGCCGAGCGACGAGCGAAGTGCGTTTGGTGCATCCGGCGCAGTTTGGCCGTAGCAGCATGGCATGACCGCCATCGGACAACCAAGCTCAAGACCTAAGTGAATGATTTCATCCGTTCGGCCGCCGCATGCGTGAAGTCCCATCAATGTGGCGGTTGTGGGAATTGTGCTCTGCGCCTGGCGAAGCGTCATTTCTAAATAAATGATTTTTTCGAGCACCCACGGAGCCACTTGTGCCACAGCGCGTAGAACTTTCTCATGTGCTTCTGGCCTGCGTTTATCGAGCAAGTACACGCGCTCTACTTTTTTTTCGAGCGCCGCAAACAAAAGGCCTGTCAGACCGTGGCCACAGCACAAATCCGCCAAAATAGGCGAAGCAATTTTTTTGTGAGTTCGTGCAAAAAACTCAATTGATTCGCAGACTTCTTTCACGTCTAGCGTGGCATCTTTAGCCAATTCCGCCACAATGCGCTGAATGAGCGGATCGCCCTTAAACCAATGCACGAGCTCTGGTGTAATTCGGTGCCGCTGGTGCGCTAATCGCTGACCTTCCGACGTGTTGAACAGGCGCAGTGCTTTGAACGGCGGATTTTCCAGTTCCGGCAGCGGAATTACTTCAGGAGAAATCGGTAACAGCTCGTTATTTTTCATTTTCCTGCCGTTTGGTCTTGATACGCTCGACTTAATTGCGATGCCGCCGATTCAGAAAATGCTCTTTATTGTGTGCGGTGAAAAATCTTAGAAATTCAAACACTTACACACGCTTCGCGCTGCGATTTTTTAATAGATTCAGCGATGAGGAGAAAACGTGGCTTAGTGAGAACGCAGGCTGGGCCAAGGCGCGGTGTCGAGAAGCTGATCTTTCAAAGCCTTACGCGCTTCGGAAAGGTGCACGCCGCAGTTTGAGCAAATGGGCTCTACAAATTGATCGAAGCCACACGCCGGGCAGATGCTGATTGGCGCGTTCGGATCGACAGGTGTGGGTTCTTCGGTCAATTCCGCAGCGGTTACATCTTCGATTTTTTGAGATAAATCAGGTGTTGCAGTCGCGGTTTCTTCGTTGCGCTTGCGAGCAATTTCGAAAATGCGCTCGCGCTCTTCCGGATATGCTTCCATGACTTTGTCGAACGCCGCGCGCCGCAACATGAAATAGGTCATGGGCGTTGAGGATTCGACGTTCGCGGTCACTGGCACATCGAGCAAAAGCGAGATTTCGCCAAAGAATGAACCTGGACCTAATTCCGCCAAAATTTCACGCCTGCTCGAACCTTCGATGGGCCGCCAAACCGTTGCATGGCCGGAAATGATGACCGAGAAGGCATGGCCTTTTTCGCCTTGAATCATGAGCGGCGTGCCTTGCGGAACGGTGCGAGAAACAAACTGCGCGAGTAATTCGTGGCGCTGTTCGTTGGAGAGACCGTAGAAGCACGATGCTTCAGGAATGAGCTGGCTGATCAGGCGCGCACGACACATTTGCCAAAGCACGTCTTCGAGAGCGGGGAAGTTTTGCCCCACGCGTTCCATGTCGCCGCGTGTGATTTGGAAAACGGTCACGTAGCCTGTCGCAATGATGGATGCGGTGCGGCGAGTGCCGGTGAGAAGTGCGATTTCACCAAAGCTTTGGCCTACGCCCAACACGGCGAGTTGACCAGCGCCTTCGCGAACCACTTGGACCTGACCTGCCTGAACAACAAAAAGGTCGTCGGAGAGATCGCCCTCTTTGATGATGGTTTCGCCTTCGCAGAAGTGACGGAGGGGCGCTTTTTGCGCGAGTTGCAACAATGCGTCGCCGGCAGAGGAATCCACGCCGTAGCGGCTGGCGTAACGACGCGCAAAACGAATGGCGTCTCGATCAAGGTGAGCGCTTGAAAGTGCCCGCAATGCATTGAGAATTGGGCCAAATGCGTAAGGTTGCTTATTGTGAAGTTCGAGCGCGTCGTAGGCGAGCTTTTGGGTGGTCAGCATTTTGCTTTCTCATGGCTAATAGTGCCGTCACTCCTTTCATCCTATCAGCCTTGAAGCTATCTGCAATCGCATCGTGTGGAAAAAATCACAAATTTGGCATTTTACTGCGCAAAAATGTCTGATTTTTGCCTTGAAACGTGGATAACTATCGGTTTTCAGTGTACAAGTGCAGTTTCATATTTAAGGAGTCACTCATGCGCTTTTTAGCTGCTTTACTTGCGACCGCCTTGCCTGCGTTTGCTTTGGCCGAAAATTCTTCTGTTTGCCCGCTGCCTGCCGAGTTGTCTGCATCCACGCCAGCTGCTCAAATTAACGGTAAAATTATTACTGTTGCGGAATTAGATGCGAG
>JAZUEA010000006.1:0-7023 GCA_045639945.1 Myxococcota bacterium | reverse complement strand
CAAAGAGTTACAGAGTTTTCGTTTCAAGTAACGAGCAAACTTCGGTGCCATCCGTGAAAAAACTTCTGACAACGACGGAACTTTTGCCATGGATGTCACGCCGCGACCATCAAGGCCACACGCCACACCCAATGCCGCAATTTTACGTTCACCCCAAGTCACATCGCCGCCGCGATCGGATTGCACAACCTCAATGCCGCTGTTCAAAAGTGACTCGCGCGACCGCAAAAGGTGGCCTGTGTCGCCGCGCCGACCAAGCGCAACGACAGACTCGTGTTCGTAAAACGGCACAACGTCGCCAATCTCACCGGCCACGCGCACTTTCGACAAAACGCGCTGCAACGACCAGGCCTCACGGTAAGAAATCCGCCCGAGCGACCAAGTTCGAAGCGCGTTCACTAGATTAATGATTGGATTGGGTGGAGGCAGAACCGCTGATAACAAGCTTGTACTTGCCAATCGAGCTGGCTGAAAGCTCTTCGGCGTTGGAAATCAAACCGGCCACGAAGATGTAGTACTTCTTTGCGCTTTCAATGTTGGTCAGTTCGAGCGAGCCGCTGTTATCGCAAGCGATTTCCTTGGTCGGCAGCGTGCAGTGCGAACGAACGTAAATACTCGCCGGAATTTGACTTCCATCTTCGCGCACAACCTTAACGGTGTAACGGTCCGCAGCGGTTGCATTTTCGGGCGGCGTCCATTCGTAAACATCAACCGAACCCATCGCAGGCGAGCAAGCGGCATCAGCAGAATTTTCAATGCCCGCGCGCATGTTGAATGAAGTTAAGTTTTCAGCTTCACGGAATCCGCTGGGAGCCGGCGTACTCGAAAATCCATCTTTGCAAATGTTATCGACGGTCAGCTTGGGTTTCGCAGCAACAACAGATTCAAAGTAAGCGCCCTTGCAGAAAGAGTTGGTGCCAAAAATCTTAATGGGATTCCAACCATCGCAAGAAGCAGCAACATTCGAGGTGTCGGGATTAACGCACGTCCACCAAGCAGATGGATTGAGATCGCCACTTTCAACGCAGTAAGAGTTCGCAGCGCAACGACCGCGCGCACCAACCGGATCGCAAGTGTTGCCAACAGCAATCGCGTTGGAGTTCTGCGGCACGTTCACCTGAGTGAGTGACAACTGCGAGCCGGTGTAGCCAGCGGAATCGACCATTTCAAGGTAAAGATACGGACGCTCACCAGAAGTGATCGACGGCACCTGAATATTCGCCCACGCAGAAGCCTTGTAAGAACCAGGTGTTGCACTTGTTGTGTAAATCACGCGGCGCAAAGGCATCGAGAGCCATTCGCTAGAAGCAACATCCGTGCGAGAATCCAGCCAGAAACGAACATAGGCCAAATCGCACTGCACGTCGTTGCCGTTCATTTCAAAGTAGAGCGCGCCAGTGTCTTTGTTCCAGTAAGGGTTGCTCACGTTCACAGACGGCGTGCTGCTGGCCAAGCAGTGTGGCTCATCGTAGTTCGCAACCGGCACAGGATCTGAATCAGCAGAGTAATCGTTCGACTTCACTTCGCAGGATTCGTGTCCCGTTCGACACAGTGAACCGGCAATGTTTTCGCAGGAGTTGAACGCAAAGTAAGGATCGCAAGCCGGCGCCTGATCGTTTTCGCGCGACAAATAAGTACGCGCCGTCACCGGGATGAGCTGCTCCATCGAAGAAGGACGGAAGTTCCCATGCGAGTCAAACGGAATAATGCCAATCTCTTTAATATTCGCGGCGTTAAAAGACGACGGCAGCAAGAAACCACCTTCAACCAAAACACGCGGTGTTGGGTGACGCGTCTCATCAACCGAATCAATCGTGTCATCCGCTCGGTCCTCTTCAAGCGGATACTCGACTTCTTCTACTTCGTTACGGTTCACGCCTTTGTAGCAGAGCTCGTTTTCCCCAAACGGCAAGTACGTTACGCGATCGGCATCAGTAAGAAGATACTTAATCTGCGAACCACCAAAACCTGGAATGCTCTGCAAAACATGTCTTACATCGCCCGTCGCAGAATCTCTGATGACGTTATAGAACTGGAAATAGAAGCCTGAGATGTCACCATCTGGATCGTACGCACTAAAGCGGAATGCCATTGTTTTCTTTTCTGTGTTTACAGAAAAGAGATTGTTCTTCGCAGGCGTATCACTGGGAATGTCACAAACAACCGGCGTTCGACTTTGAGAACAGATCGCGCGCGCTTCTTCCTCAGATCCGTTGTAACGATTCAACGGCAAAGTGCAGAAAGAAGGAACATCTGCCTCTCGATCACAAACATTGAGATTGCCCAGAGGATCACATTCATCCCGCAATTCTAATGTTTTTGGAGTAACCGAATAAATCTTTGTTTCTGCGGAATAAAGCTCGGTTTCATCAAACAAACGCGCTTTAATGTAACCAATCTCTCCCGAAAGATTCAGGCCATTAATGGTTGCCTTAAATTTGCTGTCATCATTCTTATCGTACTGGATGCTATCAAATTCGTAGCGCAGTCGACGGCCTTCATCGAGGAGAGCATTCCCTTCATCAAGGCAAATTCCCGTCTCAACAGTGCCGCAGTGCGTTGTAACTTTGTTTGTGCAACCAGAAATCGGCGTGGCGCTGTAAATCTCGAACTCAATACCTGTTACATTTTTATCGAGATCGCGGCCAACAACCGTAAGTGCCTGAGTTTGCTGATCTTTATTGACGTATAGAATCGTTCGCTCACCGTCGTAAACACAGCCTTCTGAGTTTTCTTCAATTACCCCCAGGAACTCTGGCGTTGCTTGAGATTGACAGGAATAGGCACCGTTATCGCTCGGCAAGCACTGCAAACCTTCTGCACAAATCGCAAAAAGGTCTTCTTGTGAGCAAGATGCATCTGCATTTAAACGGCGCAGATAAGAGGTTTGACGCGAACGCTCTTCGCTCAAATTGCCACGCGCATCTTCAACGCGAACCTTCACGGTGCTAATTTCGGCGTGGTTTGTATTTAGCGCCCAAGAAGCAGTGTAATTTCCGTTAGTTCTAACACATTCATCTTGAGACGTAGATTGTGTAAATGGAACACGCAGTTGGCCATTTTCTAAGATCTCAAGATTGTGACCATCGACGATCAAAGTATTATCGTCTGTATCTTCAGTAAGATGAGAAGCATCGCCAGAGCGTGGCAATACAACGCGACCATTTCCATCTAATAAAGACAGTCGGAAGTATTGAGCATCACACTCAGGATCTGTGCCATTGACCTTGAATGCAAAATAGCCACTTTGCTCGGAATCAAAGACCGCCTCCATTGAAGAAATCGTTGGCGCCGTCGATTTTTCGTACGATGCCTTGATCTTTAAGGTCACATTTTCAGGATTGGACGAATCTTTGAAATCACCTTTGCCGTTGGTGAATTTTTCAGTGCGCGCTGTCACATAGAGATAGACAATTTCGTCCTTTTCCAAAGCTTCAGCGAGCACAACTTTGCTGGTTTCAGAATTCACATCGTCGTTGCATGCGATTTCTGAATTGGCATCTAAGCAATCTTTGCGAACAGAAATCACAGTATCCAGCGGACGAGTGGCACCCGTATCAGGCGCTAACACCACAGAACCTTCAGTAGAGAACGTCCAGAAACCTGAAATCGGCGCTTTGAATTCAAAGACAAAACCAGAGCCAGAATCACCATCTAGGCAATCTTTGATGATCGCAGAAACTTCGGGATTCGAAACTTGCGCGTTTAAACCATCACTCGCTTGGCCGCGCTTGTAGGCAATCAGTTCCGACCATTTCTGATTGATCTCGTAGTTGTTGTGGCTGTCGTCAGCAGACACGGCCAAACCTGGCGCGCCGTCGCTCTCAAACCACAAAATCGCTTCAAGCTGGTCGCCACACGGTGGAAGCTCAATGACTTCTGCATCGATTTCGGCATCCACAATTGCCGCATCGACAGCTGCGTCTTCAATTGCAGAATCGAACGTTTCAGCGTCAACGACAGCGTCTTCAACGTCAGAATCCAGTTCTTCGAAATCCGCATCAGGCTTGACGTTGGCATCCACAATTGCCGCATCGTTCTTCAAGCTTAGGTCGTCTTCACAGGCGGCCAGCGAGAAAGCGAGAAGGGACACCACAAACCGAGTAGTCTGGCGAGACGAAAGCGAGAAGGAAATCGACATCGGCAACCTCAAGACGCAATTGTGCAGATTCTACGATGGAAAGAACACGAACGGCAACGGCTACACACGATTTTCGAGATTTCGTGTGGAATGTTTGACGATTCAATCACGAACTCATCTTGTAAAATTTGATTCTCAGCTTGGTTCGTTGCAATACGTTCAAAAGATGAAGTGTCATCAATGCATCGAGAATGGCTATGCCGATTGAACTTGCTCCTTCAGAAACACCGCGCGCGACATCGTTTGAATGCTGGAAATGCTCACCGATGCCCATGGTAACGTTTTTTAAAACGTTTAATGTGACAGCACTTATCAAGTTTTCGAAGCGCTCTGGCATTAAATTCAACACGCTCATTTGTTACTGCATCGGCAAAGCTGCGAGTCAAATAAAAGAGTTTTATTTGGTTCCAACCAATACTCATTTTATTCAATATGACAAAATTGCGGTTGGCATTGTGGTTCCCACTAAAGCCGGTCACATCAGCTTCTGTCATCTTCCTTTTTCTAATAATTTAGCAGAGTTTCAAAAAAACTATTTACAGCTCACAGCTGAAGTTTTTGAAAAGTGTGAACCTCACAACTTACAACGCGATTACATGACAATTGGCACTTCTGCCATGACCAAGTGTGAATTAGATGGAGTTGTGAATCTTTACACACCAGAATTCACAACGCCGTTTTTAGCATGGGGCAAGTACCGCAAAGGATTTTTCAAAACGACATTGCCGATTTCGCTGCAATTTCATCACACCCAGATGGATGGCGAACACGCATGTCACTTCTTTAATTTGCTGCAAGACGAAATGAACAACATCGCTCGTGCGCCTTATTCCAAGTAAGCATGTAGTCTTATCTAAAACAGCAGGCATTCTCTAACTTATTTTAGAGTGGCAGTTTTATTCTCATCACTGTGATTTAAGTAACGAGAAAATCACTCTTCGTTACTTCTGTAACGGGAAATATCACTTGAAATCAGCTGTAAATTTAATTTGCAATCGAGTTGCGTTTCATTTTTTTAGAATTCTTTCAGGGGCGCATTTTAATTTAACCTACTAATTTCATTCATCTTTTAAACAAATTTCATTTCTCAAAATCTTAATTTTTCGAATAAGAGCGCGTTGACGCTTCCTTTTCTGGTCTGTTATCCATTGCACACTTTCCGCACACAGGAGACCCAAGATGGCGAGTCTGGTTTTAGGGTTGCGTGTAGACAACGCCGCTCGAACAGAGACAACGATCAATGCATTGCTGGCTCTTCCGGGCTTAGTGAAGTGCTTTGCTGTGCATGGCGAAGTACAAGCGATTGTGGCACTCAACGGTCCCAAGCCGGCGTTGCCAGAAGGCACGCACTTGGCCTTTGAGGTGCCAATTCAGCACTCCGTGGGATGCTGCGAAACACCCAACTCTGCTGAAGAATTTTTTGTTATCGAGCACGAGCCTGAAGCCGTGAATGCGATTGCAGATGCCGTCAACGCACTCCATGCCAATGGTTGTTTTGGCAGCACCCAGAGTCTTTCTCGCGTCAAGCAGCCCGTTTTTGGAGCACCGTCTCCACTTGAAGAAAGCCTCAAAAACATCAAGGGCATCTACTCTTGGCGACGCTTCCCGGTCGTGATGAACCTTCCCGATTTAGGCTGTGGAGCTTGAAAATGTCTGACGAATCCTTTGCTTACCAGCTTTGGCGCCACGAAGACGCTCAGGGTGCATTGATTCCCCTGCTCCAGTCTGCACAGGCGCACTTTGGCTACGTTCCGCGCATGGCCATTCAGGAAATCGCCGCCATCACAGGCATTGGCGAAGCTGAAATCTACGGCGTACTCACGTTTTACAGCCAATTCCGCTTGCAGCCCATGGGTCGCCACGTGATCCGCGCTTGCGCCGGCACTGCGTGCCACGTCTCTGGCGCCAAGTCGATCGCTGAAACGATCAAAGACGAACTCAAGATTTCCGAAGGCGAAACCACGCAGGACGGCGCTTTCAGTTTCTTTACTGTGGCCTGCATTGGTTGCTGCTCGCTCGCGCCCGTTTTGGTTTTGGACGGCGAGACTTACGGCCGACTCACGCCTGCTAAAGTTCGTAAATTATTGAACGACGTCCGCAAAAAAGACGCCGCGGCTCAAGCTGAAGCTCAGTCCGGAAAGGAAGGCGCATGACCACTCAAAAGAAAGTCATCGTCGGCATGGGCACTTGCGGCCTTTCCGCCGGCGCGGGTCCGGTTTACGACACGCTCAAAGCGCTTTGTGCCGAAAAAGGCGTTGAAATCGGCATCACCGGCTGCATGGGTATGTGCTACCGCGAGCCGTTGGTCGAAATCCGCCAAGGCGAAAACCGCTTCATTTTTGGTGAAGTGAACGTTCAAAAAGCCAAAGACATTTTTGAACGCTACGTTTTGAACGACGAGCCTTGGCCGGAAGATCTGGCGTGGGGCGAGGAAAACGGCAAAACCTTTGGTCAGGAAGCACCGGTTCAAGATCTGCAGGTCCGCTTGGTTTTGCGCAACTGCGGTTACATCGATCCGGAATCGCTTGATGAATACAAAGCGCGCGGCGGCTACGAAGGTTTGAAGCGCGCCCTCACCGAGCTCACGCCTGCGCAGATCATCGATGAAGTCAAAGCTTCCGGTCTTCGCGGCCGTGGCGGCGCGGGCTTCCCCACTGGTTTAAAGTGGTCGTTCGCAGCAGCTCAGCCGGCCACTCCCAAGTACGTAGTTTGCAACGCCGACGAAGGCGATCCAGGCGCATTCATGGATCGCTCCGTGCTCGAAGGCGATCCGCACGCCGTGCTCGAAGGCATGACGATTTGCGCTCGCGCGATCGGCGCAACGTTCGGTTACATCTACTGCCGTGCGGAATACCCGCTCGCGATTCAGCGCTTGGAAATCG
>JAZUEA010000005.1:0-10184 GCA_045639945.1 Myxococcota bacterium | reverse complement strand
CTAAGACCCCAACCCCCCCGGCTCGCTGGTGGGGACTGGCGTCAGGGGTGGTTTTGGCTTCTTAGAAATGAGGTTTTGTGCTGGCACACTGGCTTATTAGGTTTTGGAAATGAGGTTTTGTGCTGGCACACTGGATTATTAGGTTTTGGAAATGAGGTTTTGTGCTGGCACACTGGCTTATTGTTTTTGAGCTTCGTTGTTGACGGCTTTTTAGGTTATTTCGTGATGGCTCATTTCATCCCCGCACCTTAGGGGACAGGGGGCCCCCCTTGCGGCGGGCGGTCCCCCTATCCCCTAAGACCCCAACCCCCCCGGCTCGCTGGTGGGGACTGGCGTCAGGGGTGGTTTTGGCTTCTTAGAAATGAGGTTTTGTGCTGGCACACTGGCTTATTAAGTTTTGGAAATGAGGTTTTGTGCTGGCACACTGGCTTTTTGTTTTTGAGCTTCGTTGTTGATGGCTTTTTTGGTTATTTCGTGATGGCTCATTTCAATCCCGCACCTTAGGGGACAGGGGGCCCCCCTTGCGGCGGGCGGTCCCCCTATCCCCTAAGACCCCAACCCCCCCGGCTCGCTTCTATTCGGGTTGAAGTAAGTTGAAACTTGCTTCTTTGTTAAAAGTTCCTGGTTGAAGTGAGTTAGAACTTGCTTCTTTGTTAAAAGTTTCGAACAAAGATGAGCTTGAAGTTCGCCATAAGCTTGATTCAAAGAAATCAAAACACACTCAAACAACTTAAAGAAGAATCAAATCAAAACTTGCGGCCTGCCGTGCAGCGAAGGCGTGCGGGGAGGGGTTGGGGGTTTTAGGGGGATAGGGGAACCCCCGCTCAAGACGGGGGTTCACCTATCCCCCTAAGAATGACGTTTGAAATGCTCCCGCCCGGCTCAGGGCAAAAAAGAATTCCCCGCCGGGAAAAAAAATATCTTTCTATAAAAAAGTGATTCCCCGCCGGGAAAAAAATTCTTATTTAAAAACAAAATCCCTTCCCCGCCGGGAAAAAAATCTTTTAAAAAAATAAAAACTATTCCCCTCTCTCCTCTTCCTCATCATCCTTTTTGGGTGAGAGCAAATTCACATCGTAGGGCAAAGAAGAATCATAAACACCATCATGCCAATACAATAATTTGTGTGGCCTTTCTGCTTCAGCTAAAGCTGGATCTAAATGTCCATATTCTACCATGCGATCAAGCATCACATCGATTCGATTGATCCAATATGGATAGGAGGGCGAAACGCCCTTCTTTTTCATGAGTGGACCAGCAAAGGGTGATGGCTTGTACATTGCAAGAATGATCGATTCCATTGGTCGTAAGTCACTGGGTTTCTTTTGATAATAGAACTCAGCGGCGGGACCTATGCCGTAGATATTTGGTCCAAACTCAATGCAGTTTAAATACAGTTCAAGAATTCGGCTTTTTGGAATGGCTGAGGCTACGCGTGAAGCGATTAAGGCTTCTCTGAATTTACGTGCAAGAGTCTTGTCTCTTGTTAAGAATAGATTTTTAACTAACTGTTGTGTGATGGTACTACCACCATACACATATCGTCGGCCTTCTAAATTAAGCTTAACTGCTCTTGTAATGAGCATTTTAGAGATGCCTGCGCCGTTGTAAAAGTTCATTTCTTCGCTGAGATAAGTTGCTCCGACCATATATGTTGATACATCTTTGATCGAAACATAGTCTTTTGTGCCAGGGCCTATGAAAACTTCTACATCTTCGTCGACACCTTCCCGAGGCCGCATGATGAAATCTTCCATTAACCAGAAAACATCATTCATCATTTGTTTTCGGGCAAGTCCAGTGAGTTCAAGGTTTGGAATCTTGATATCTGGCCATGCAGAGCGCTCGGCATTGAGTGCTGTAACAACGCATTCGTCGTAGTTAAACTTTTTTAGATCAACCTCTGTCTTTTTAGGTGCTTGAAATGGAATTGTAATCGAAGCAGCCAAGTCTAAGTTGCCTTCTACTTCGATCTTTTTGTATGGACCAAGCAGTTCTCGCGGCAACCCATCTAACGCTTGCTGGCAGGTCAAAGGCTCCAATCGCATGGTTCCTTTGAATTCAGGACCCATTGAGCCTTCTTTCATCATACCAGTTAAAGCAAGATCATATGGTCCAGATAAAATCGTTGCAGTGCCACCGCTAAAGATCGGAGACAACACGAAGTTAAAGTTTAACTGACCGTCAAGGTGTGTTAATGGCTCTCTCGAAACAGAAGGCCAGTCGACTTCCCCGCCCGCTACCTCGATTTTACCTTCAATTTCAATGGGTACAAAGTCAGGCACATCACAAGCAGTTGGATCACCACTGACACCAATCTCATATAAGCATTTAGAACCTGTACCAGGTGCAACACTGATATCGGCAAACAGTAAACCTTTGATAGGCCAACCGAAAATGAACCCAAGGTGTTTTAATGCATTACCCAAGGCATCGAGATCGAGTGCTGTCGTGTTGACGTTGAGTGAAACCGGCATTGGCTGATCGGGTAGCATGTTTCCGAAGATTTCAAACTTGCCGCCAATGGTGCCACCTATCTCAAATTCTTGAGGCGTTAACAAACCATGGGTGCTAAACACACTTTCTTTTTCGCCATCAAGTGCCAATGCATGCACGTGAATGTTATTCCACGACACTTTTTGAACCACCCCAAAGCCTTTTTTGAGTAGGTTCAAACCTTGAACAACTTTATTCCATGGCAAATTGTAAATACTTGGTGGAACAATGGGTTCTAGCTTGATCTTATCGCGTTCAGCTCGATCTAATACTCTTGGAATTTCATGTAAGAATTGGTCAATTAAAGGCTTTTCGTGAGCAATGCCGTCAACTGTAACTTCGCCACCTGTGATTTGAATACTGCGAATGTGATCGGCTTGCTCAACTTCAATTTTTTCAAAATTTCCTTGTGCTTTACCAAGGTTAAATTCAACCTGTTCAACACTGGCTTGAATCCACGATGGGTCGATTTCAGCTTTTGCACCGCTTGCTTTTACACGGTACTGATCTTTTTGAACCAAAAATGGTTCATCTGCCTGCACAATGAACTCAGCTTTTTTGTTTAAGAGAGAGTGTACAGTCAGTTCTAGATCAACTTTTCCTGTGAAATGAGCATCAAGTCCGCTGAGATTTTCTGTTTTTGCTTTGCAAACAATGGGTTCAACCAGTTCTGAGCATGAAATTTCTGTAAAAGTACCAGCACCTAGCTCGAGTTCTCCGTTCAATACTTCTAACTCAAGCTGCTCAATTGAAGTTGAACCTAAGCTGAACTTTTTAGAGCTTGTCGTGCTTTCTTCTTGTTTCTCAGAACCTTTTTTGAGTGCCGATATATCTGCTCGGAGCTTTGCTTTTGCAATTTCGAGATCGTCTACTTCGTAATGACCCTTCAGTAATTTTTTGAAGGAGGTCAACGCTGTCATTTCAGAAGCTTTAAATGTTAAGCCTCGACCTGTCACGTTTAGATCTTGAAATGAAATCCCGAGTTCGCCATCAAACGACGGCATAGCACCATCTATTTTTGACCACGAAATCTCAAAGCCGCGGTTTTGCATGAATGTTTTTATTTTTTCAGACCCGTAGCTCAGCACCAAAGGCATGAATGAAAAATAAAAAACAACGCAAAGCACGCACAAAACGCCCAAGATAATCGCGAGCGTTTTCATGGCGTGGTATCGAGCCAGCGGCTTTTTAAAATTCACGACGTTATCAGCAGAATTAGATTGCATGATTTATGATGCTACCTGATCAACCAGGAATCAACCAGATAATCTTGAAAAATTTTATAAAAACTGACACATCACAACACGTGCAATTCAAACAATTTTGTGCTTTTTCTCCCTCAGGAGAATAAAACATGACCGCGATCCACAGTGTATACAGCAATTTTCAAGCAGCATTCAGTGCTTTTAAAGATATTGGTCGTCTTCGAGGTATTGCAAAAGTCCTGATTCATCATGGCTTTGGGCATCTTGTGCAGTCCTGGAACTTGCAAGACCGCGCCATTTTGAATTTGTTGCTCGAACCAGCAGCAGAGCATGAGCCTTCGACGTTATACACTCGAATTCGTCGCGCAACAGAGGAACTTGGCCCTACATTTGTGAAGCTTGGTCAAATTCTATCTACGCGTACGGACCTTCTTCCTAAAGAACTGTGCCAAGAACTGACGACTTTGCAAGATCATGTCGCTCAAATTCCATGGGAAGAAGCGCGTGATGTACTTGAAAAGTCATTGGGCCAAAAATGCGAAGAGGTTTTTAGTGACATCAACACTTCTCCGCTTGCATCTGCCTCGATGGCGCAGGTGCACACAGCTCATTTAAAGTCCGGCGAAGAGGTTGTGTTTAAGATCCAGCGACCTGGCATTGATAAAACACTCGATGCTGATCTGCATTTGCTTGATTTCATGGCAAAGCAACTGGAATTAAACTTCCCTGAAAGCAAGGTTTTTCATCCAGTTGAGATTGTTCGAGAGTTTTCTCGTACGATTCGAAAAGAAGTACAGTTTACCATTGAAGCAGCAAATCTAGAGCGATTCGCTCGAAACTTTGCAAGCTGGCAAGACGTTAAAATTCCTCATTTATATAAGGAATACACTTCTGATCGCGTCATTGTAATGGAGCGGTTGGTCGGCACCAAGATCACAGCTGTCACTGGAATGGATCTTGATGAGATTGCACACAAAGTTGTTGCGATTCTCTTTAAAATGGTCTTTGAAGATGGCTTCTTCCACGGTGATTTGCATCCAGGCAACATCTTGATAATGCCTGATGGCAGCATTGGTCTTATCGATTTTGGTATGGTTGGCCATCTTTCCAAGGCTGCGAAAGATCGCTTGGCTGATTTGCTGCTTGCCATTGCAACCAAGAACGAAGAAGCCGTTGTGCGTGCGCTCTTAGAACTCGGTCATCCAAATGGCCCGATTGATGCAGCGGCCTTTGAAGAAGATGTTCTGGATGCACTGGAGACAAACATCTCTTCGAAATCGAGTCTGGTCGACCTGAACTTAGGTGGCATTCTTCAAGCGATCATGGATGGTGCTGTTCACCACAATCTTACATTACCTTCTAACTACACAATGCTTTGCAAAGCGATGCTTACAGTTGAAGGCATTGGTAAGACCATTGCACCTGATTTGGATCTGATTAAAGAGATTAAGCCGTACATCGAACGACTGGTTGCTGAGCGCTATAGTCCTGAGTCTGTTCTTAAAGCTGCAGGAGATACGCTTCAAGGCTTGGGTCGTTTGAGCCGTCAGCTTCCTACCGCTGGTGCTCAACTGCTTAAACAAATCTCAAACGGACATCTCACGATTGCATTAGAGCAAGCGCATGAAAAGCAGCTTGAGCACTCGTCCTCAAAACGGCTTTCATCGATTTTGCGGACTGTTATCGCATGCACCGCTCTCTTTTGCGGCACATTGGCTCGCAATGATACTGGTACTACGATCTTAGGTTTACCGACTCTTTCATTCCTCTTTTTCACACTTGCGCTCTACCTTCTCATCTCTCAAGCTTGGCGCAACCGCAAATAATCTTTTCTCACCGATTTTCCCTCCTTCTTGCGACTACGCTACCTCTGATCTTTTTGGATCGGCATCGTCTTAGGGGTTCGCCAGTCCCGATCTTTTTGGATCGGCACCGTCATAGGGCTTCGCCAGTCCCGATCTTTTTGGATCGGCATCGTCTTAGGGCTTCGCCAGTCCCGATCTTTTTGGATCGGCATCGTCTTAGGGGTTCGCCAGTCCCGATCTTTTTGGATCGGCATCGTCTTAGGGCTTCGCCAGTTATGATTTTTTATGAAATGATGAAATTTGCCCAAAAACCTGACGAGATGATTTGATTTCACTCTCTTTCTGCGCATCGTTTGAGTGGCAGCGTTTATTTTCAAAATGGTTTTATGACCAACGCAATTACACCCAAAATGGTTCAACGTTGATTTATGATGAAGACGATTCTCATCGCAGAAGATTTAAATGGGCATTTCGCCTGACTCATAACGGGCAAAATGCTCCATTTCGTTCTGCAGATAGAGAACGTTCACTTAGGACCAAAAGAAATAGGGGTTAACTTTTAGACGCGTGAATTGAGAGATGCGGATTGGTGAAGAGGCTTGGAGAGAAACGAGAAAGGATTAAATCACGCCTTGCAGCAGCTGAATCGCGGACTGGGCTCGACCGAACGGCGGCATAATGTAGGCACCTTGGACACGATCTTTAATGGCGAGAAGCGCTTCACGCGCAATCTCAATTCCCATGCCTTTGATGCCTCTCGCCTCTGCATCGCGCAACCGATCCATGACATTTTTTGGAATTTGCATACCAGGCACATTGGCATTCAAGAATTCGGCGTTTCTTAGACTGGCCAATGGACAGATTCCGATCATCACCGGAATGTTGATGTGCGCGATATCTGCAATGAATTTTTCTGCTTTGCTTGGATCGTAGACCGGTTGCGTAAACACAATTTCGGCGCCAGCTGCTTTCTTCAGCTCTAGACGCCTAATTTCACGGTCGTACTCTGCCGCCTCGGGCTCAGCACCTGTTGCGCACAAAAACCGACAGGGTTCTGGCAGCGGCTTTCCCGTTGGATCAAATCCGGCATTGAAGCCTGCGATGATTTCCAACAGTCCGATCGAATCCACATCGTAGACTCCGGTCGCATGCCCATACGATCCCATTTTGGGCGGATCACCAGTGATCACGACCACATTGTTGATGCCCTGCGCTTGCAACCCAAGCAGGTGCGCTTGCAATCCAAGCAGATTTCGATCGCGAGTGCAGACGTGAATCATGGGCTCCACGCCTGTTTCATCCAAAATCCACTTCGCCATCACCGAGTTTTCCATTCGCATAGAAGCGCGTGGACCATCGGCAATATTGATAGCACTGATTCCAAAATCGCGCAGAGCCTCAACCGGCGCTTTGAGCGACGAGAGCGAGATGCCTGTGGGTGGATTCAACTCGACGCTCGTCAGAAACTCACCGCGCGCGAGCTTGGCTGCAAACTTGCTTCGATTTTCAAGTGGAATCAAAGCCTTAGGCGATGCTGCTCCGTCCGACTCACAGGAGGTTGCCTCTGGTGCCAAGGCTGCTGGAGCGTTGGTTTGTACGCTGTGCGATGCTCCTCTGGCTGCGTAAAGTCGCGCAGCAGAAGACATTCTGCGAATATGCTCTGGTCCTGTTCCACAACAACCGCCAACCGCGCTGATGCCTGCTTTGAAGAATCGCTTCGCGAAGACTCCGAAGTATTCTGGGTTTCCTGTGTAAATTGTGCGGCCATCCATGCACAAAGGCAGGCCTGCGTTGGGTTGCGCAATGACGGGTGCACCCAATTGCACCAATGGAGCTGCGAGCTGGAAGATGAGACCGGCGCCGCCTGAGCAGTTGACGCCAATTGCAGAAGCGCCGGCGTCGAGCAGCGCTTTTCCGCGCCGCAAAGCCTCGGCTTCACGCACCGAAATCGCACTTGGATCGTGCAGATCTTTATCGTCGTGGTACGTAAACGTTGCGCAAACGGGCAGATTACTCGTAGCTCGGCACAACGACAGCGCTAAAAGTAGCTCGTCTAAGTCGGAAAACGTTTCAAGCAACAATGCGTCAACCGGCGTGTCGGCGAGAATGCTGATTTGCTCGGCGAGTGTGGCTTTTACATCGTTGCCTGTACCTGAAAGTCCGGTCGGACCAATGGATCCAAGCACATACGCGCGACGAGACGCGCCTTTTTGAGCCACGGAATGGGCGATTTGGACGCTTGCTTGATTGATGGCGACCAATTCGCTTTCAACGCCATGCTTCGCTAGCTTGACGCGATTTGCGCCCCAAGTATTAGTAGTAAGGACTTCTGCTCCAGCGTTGCAGTAGTCTTCGTGAATTTTGGCGATAAGTCCCGGTTCTGAAACGGAAATTTCTTCAAAACAGCGAGTGAGAAACACGCCGCGTTCATAAAGCTGAGTTCCGATTGCACCGTCAAAGAGCAATCCGCCAAATTGAATGCGCTGGAGAAAGGATTTCACGGAAACTCCTCAAAAAATCTCGGCCCGTATAGCAAAGTTTGGAGCGAAGATCTTCACCGAAAATTAGAGGAAAATAAGTTGAAAACGCGAAAAGGATTCATAAAATGCCCGCCATGGTCAACGCCAAACTACTGATTCCGTCCCTCCTCGCAGCCTTTGCTTTGGGCTGCTCTACCCAGGAAGGGGCACCGTCGCCACGCAGTGAGCAGCCGATTCAAATTTCGTTCCTGCACACGTCGGATACCCACTCGCGGCTTTTACCCTACGACTTCCAGATCGCAGCGACCGATAAGCGCATCATTAAGCACTATTCGCCGACGTCTCCTGCAATTCAGGGCTCGGATCCATTGGTGCAAATGGGCGGTGCTGCTCGCTTAGCGACTCTGATTAAACGCGAGCGCGCGAAAGGAGAGAACGTCCTTTGGGTCGACACTGGCGACCCGTGGCAAGGTGCGCCAATCTTCAACGCCTTCAACGGTGAACCCGAATTCCGTTTCCTGTCCATGCTTGGCGTCGACTTGATGGTCATTGGTAACCACGAGTTCGACAAAGGCCAAGACATGCTCGCCAGGCAGCTCGACAAATTCGCCAACTACCCTGTTTTGGCGGCGAACTACCTGTGGGAACGCGACACCAAAGGTGCTCAAACTCTTTCCAAGATCACCAAGTCCTACGCCATCCTCCACGCCGGCGGCCTGAAAATCGGCATCATCGGCATGGGCGACTTGAGCTCCATGCTCTCCATCGGCGAAGGCACAAACTCTCAGGGTATCGCCCCGCTTTCCGAGCTCGAAACGGTGCAGTTCTGGATCAACCACCTCGCACCACAAGTTGACCTCGTCGGTTTGGCGAGCCACATGGGCTTAACGGGTGCTGGCGAACGTAACGAAGATTACCAAGTCATTGCAGGAACTTACGGCTTGGACTTCGTTTTCGGCGGCCACTTGCACATCGTTCTTGATCCGCCTCAGACTCTTTACGATGCAGTCGGTCGTCCGGTTGTGTTGACGCACTCCGGCGCCTTCATGAAGTACCTGGGTCGCCTCGATATGGTTGTCGAGGATTCCGGCGATCCCTTCTATGGTTACGAAGTCACTTCGCACCGCTACAACCTCTTCCCGGTTGACGCGAGCGTCGAAGAAGACCCCGCGACCGTTCGCTTCCTTGAGCCCTACATTTTGGAACTCAACCAAAAGCAGGACTTGACCCGCATCATTGCTTACGCGCCGCTTGAGATTCCGCGTTTCGGTCGAGAAAAGGCCAACTCTGAATTGGGTAACTTGGCCGCCGAATCCATGAGTAACCGTCGTGGCGTGCAAGCAGACTTTGGTTTGACCAACACTTTGGGCATTCGTACCGACATCGTCAAAGGTCCGATTACGCAGGACCAGATGTTCAACGTGTTCCCATTCGACAACTTGATCACCAAGCTCTACATGTCGGGTCGTGAGATCTGCGAGCTGATGACCTTCGTTGCGCGTCGTTCGGCCGGTCGTGGCTGCCAAACTCAGGCGCAGTTCTCCGACCGTATCCACTTAAAGCTCAACTGCATCATCGACGAGCCTGAATGCAGCTTCGCCAGCGAAGTCGCTCTGCGTAACCAAGCGAGCTACAACGAATGCATTAAGAACGGCGTCAAGACTGAAGAAGAATGCGACCTTTCCACCCGCGAGGCGTTGGATCCGTTGCGTGTCTACCAGGTCGCCGTGAACGACTACATCGCCGCTGGTGGTTCTGGCTTCCGCGTTTTGAAGTTCAACACCACCAAGGTTGCCACCGACATCAGCATTCGTGACGCGGTTTCGACCAAGTTCCAAAGCTTTGAGTCGTGCAACAACCTCTGCGTCGATCAGTGCGTCGCCGCCGGCAGCGCAGAAAACAAGACTCGCGAACAGTGCGAAACCGAAATTGCGAACACGCCGCTTGCGACTTCGAGCTGCGAATACTTGTCCAACTGCTACCAAGACGTTGCCAAGTACCGTAAGCGATTCTGCGAAGGCCGCACCAGCGACGATCCGCGCGCATTCTGCGCCAAGTTCCGCAATGGTCCGTATGAGGCCCTCATGGCATCTGGTGGCGAAACCGATCGCTACTGGGGCACGAGCATCGACAGCTGGTGCAAGCTCCAAGAAGCAGCCGCTGCTCACTTGAGCGAAGGCGCTATCATGGAAGATGAC
>JAZUEA010000004.1:0-3673 GCA_045639945.1 Myxococcota bacterium | reverse complement strand
TGATCGGGAGTTGCGAGCACTGAAGCGGCTAACCCAAGAGGTGTCCAGCAGAGAATCGCGGGCAGGCAAGTGGCATTCGGCAATTTTAAGCGACGAGCCGTAAAAGCGAGCAAAATCCAGGCGATCGGCATGAGAATTGCGCCCGAAAATCGCGGCGAAATGTGCATCCACCACGCGATGCCTGGCGCGTGATCCAAATAGCCAAGCGATGGATTTTGAGCCCAAGCCCAGTAATACGCCTCATCCGGCGAAAGCGGCGTCAGCAGCGCGAGAAGCCAGGCTACAAGTATGCCCGCAGCAAAATAAATGAAACTTCTTGATTTTAAAGGAGAATCTCGCACGGAACTTGCGCGGCAGGATTGTAAACGAGGCGACCGTTTCCAAAAGTAGCGCCCGTCATAACGGTGAGCAAATCAACGCGCTCATCCAAAACCGGTACTGCGTAGCGAACGCTCGCGTTGCGCGGATCGATTTCTTGGTGAACCAGGTTGATGAGCGCGTTGCGAATGTTCTTGCCCAACTCGCCTGGAGTGCGAATGGCGTCTTCGGCGCTGCGGTCGTAATAGGTGATGAGCGATTCGTCTGTCATGGCTGAAAGTTTTGTGCGGCGCATGTGCGTGGCCCAAAGCATTTGGTCCCAGCCTGGCTCGTATGGCTTGATGTCCACGATCGGCGTTTGATCAAGAAAATCAAGGCGATGCACCTTGAGAATGTTGTCTTTGCGCTCAATCAATGGTGTGACTGTTAGGCCAATTGGATTTGGGCGAGTGGGCGCTCGAATGGCAAACACGCCACGCATTGGTGCGTCAGGCATGCATTTTCGTGGACGAACCTGCAAAAGAGAGCGGTCGGCGCGGTCAAAAAATCCGAGCACGATGATGTGACTTGCACCCTCAATGCCTTCCAAACCCGCTGTAAATTCAGGAAAAATCTCGATTTCCGCCGGTGCTCCTTGCGCAGGAATGCCTGTGCGGCCTTTTTCCTTCATTTGAAAAGGTGTGTGCGCAACACCAATTGGCGAAAATGTAAAAGTGGAATGAATGTCTGACATTTAAAAACACCAATAAAAACAGCGGATTACACGCTTTGAGCTCAAAAAGAGCGAAGAGCCATTTTGAAGGCGCCAGCAACGGCTGCGCAACTTACTCGATCAACACGCGCAGGCAAAGACTGCAAAGAGTGCGTAAAAGTTTTCACGCTATCAAAAAGTGAGCGTTAAGTTCCGGCAAAAAATGCACCAATGCTCACAAATCTCGAGTGCGTAAAAGTTTTCGCGCCAGAAAGAATTTTGTAACCTGTTGATCTTAAACCTCATTTTGCTAAGGTACCGCGTCCCAAACGAGCTAGGTCGCGTTCAAATGCCACATTTCTCGCCTTTCGGCTCTGTTGCTTCGAAGCATTTTTGGGCGAAAGCCCTTTTCCGTGGTCGCAAGCGCTTTTTGTCGACTGCCTTTTTCCTCTGCGCAGCCATGCCGTTTGTGGCGTGGGGAAGTGGATTTGAGCCTGAGTATCCCGACAACGGCGCTCATGCCTTGGGACGTGCAGGCGCTTTCACTGCGCGAGCCGACGATCCAACGGCGGTTTATTACAATCCGGCGGGTCTTTCGAAACAGAGTGGTCGCGAGATTTACCTTGCAGCAAACACGGTTTGGATGAATTACAACTTCCAGCCGGCGGATGAGATCATCAAGTTCGACCACGAAATCAGTTTTGGAAAAATTCGGCAGCAAGAAGATCCCGTGCCGGTGCCCATGCTTTTCGGTCACTTCGATTTTGAATCGCTGCCCAAGTGGGATTTCGGTTTCGGCATTTACGGTCCGCCGACTGTCAAACATCGCCGTTTTCCAAACCCATTTCCGGTTGCTGGCGTTCAACGCAACGGCGTGGACACAACCGATAGCATTCGCGGTGAGCAGTCGTTCTCGCTGTGGCCAAACGGCATGTTGATCGAATCCGATCTTTTGCTGGCTTATCCATCGCTTGCGGTGTCGTATCAGATTTTGCCGAATTTGAGCGTGGGCGTTTCACTGCAGGCTGCGCTGTTCCAAGGTACCATGTCGATCGCCATTGGTGGAACGGTGCCGGGACAGATCGATTTGGACGTGGCTGACTGGTTTACACCCACCGGAATTTTGGGCGTTCAATACGCTCCGATTCCCAGCATTGAATTGGGTGCAAGCATTCGTCCTCCATATGAAATTAAGGCAAAAGGCACAGCCAGTATTCATCGCTTTGAAGAAACCTGCCCGAATGGCGGCACTGAGTGTGAAGCCGGTTCTGCTGAAACGCCGCTTGGTCCTTGGAAGTTGGGCAACGAATTACCGCTTTATGCGGCGGACGGCTCCAAAGATGATGGCGTGACCATGGGGCTTCACGCACCGATGCAGGTTCGTTTTGGTGGCCGCTACGTCAATCGCTTGGCTGATGGTTCTGAGCGTTTTGATGTTGAATTCGACTACTTATTTGAAATGCAATCGATGCACGATGCGATTGATCTTGTGTTCGATGCAGATCACACGATCGTAACTGCAGGTGATGGTGAGTTGCCACCCATCTCGCTTCCGGAAATGAGTGATAAGCGTAACTACGTGAATACACACGCATTCCGGCTTGGCGGTGATTACAACGTCATTCCGAATCGCTTGGCTTTGCGTTTGGGCGGTAGCTACGAAACATCACAAAGTGAGTCAAAATATACCCACCTTGATTTCGTAAGCAACGATCGCTGGTCTGTGGCTGCTGGTGCTGGTGTAAAGGTCGACTGGCTCGGATTGGGCTGGAAGTTCGATGTTGCGTATTCCTACGTCGGTCTCATCGAGCGCAATGTGAAAAACAGCGACGTTCGCCTCGTCGATATTTCCTACATGCGTGAAGATTGGCCTGTTCGTGGCAACGGAAAATACTCCGGAGACCTTCACGTTTTGGGCGCCTCCGCCAGCATTAGCTTCTAATACCTCCTCGATTTTATTGCCCTTTTTGCGGGCTACTCTCGCAGGTTTTCCATGATCCCCTCTTTAGAGCTGTATCCCCTCGACGCCTTGGTTGCGGCGCTTCGGGATGGTAGTCGTGTCGTTGAGCTGAGCGGCTTGGAGGTCGACAGCTTTGCATTTGTGGTGCACGCGATTTCTCGGGTGCTGAAACGGCCCTGTGTGGTGGTCACGGCTCAAGCTTCGGATGCACGCAGGTTGGCGCACGACTTGCGTTTTTACGATTCAGGCCGCGTCGTTGCGTTGCCTCAGCTCGAAACTTCACCGTATGCGCAGCTCAGTCCTGATCGTCATGCTGTTTTGGATTTAATGGCGGGATTGGCAAAGCTTGCATGGGAAGGTGCTGAATTTACAGTACTTTCTGCTGAAACGCTTGCTCGCAGAGTAATTCCAAAATCGGTTTTGGTGGACCAGAGTTTTTTGGTCGCAGTGGATCAGCCGCTTGATCGCGATGCATGCTTGAAAGCACTGGCCGCACAAGGTTATCGAGCGGTTTCAACGGTTGAAGATCCGGGCACATTTGCGGTTCGCGGTGGTGTGCTCGATGTTTTTCCGCCGCACCTGGATTATCCCGTCCGCATTGATCTTTTTGGCGACGAAGTCGAATCGCTTTATCCGTTCAATCCAGAAACCCAGCGCCGACAAGGGGAATCTCTGGATGAGCTGGTTCTACCACCTGTTCGAGA
>JAZUEA010000003.1:0-2764 GCA_045639945.1 Myxococcota bacterium | reverse complement strand
TGCCGGGCATGAGTGGACTCGACTTGATGCATGAAGTGACCGGTGCCTGGCCTGCAATGCCTGTCATTATGCTTACGGCGCACGGAACGGTGGACACGGCGGTTGAAGCGCTGAAAAGTGGTGCGTTCGATTTCGTGACCAAGCCGTTTGATCAGGCGGAACTTCAAAAAACAGTTGAGGAAGCTGTTTCAACTTCAAGGTTGGCACAGCAAGCTCCGTTGTCAGTGCCAGAGGTTGAGCGAGCGCCTGGCCGTTACGGCATTATCGGTGCATCTCCAAGCATTGAAGCGGTTTTTGAACTGATCGCACGAGTGGCTGCTACGCCGGCAACGGTGCTCATTGAAGGTGAAAGTGGCACTGGCAAAGAATTGGTGGCGCGCGCCATTTACAATGAATCGCGTCGCTCAGAAGCCGCTTTTATCAAACTTAATTGCGCAGCAATTCCAGAATCTTTAATAGAATCCGAACTGTTCGGTTATGAAAAAGGTGCATTTACGGGCGCGGTTACGAAAAAGCCTGGTCGCTTTGAGCTTGCGCACGAAGGCACTTTGTTTCTCGACGAAATCGGCGAAATCAAACCGGAAGTTCAGGTCAAATTGTTGCGTGCGATTCAAGAAGGTGAGTTTGAACCGATTGGCTCGGTGCAGACTAAAAAGGTGAACGTGCGCTTGATCGCCGCAACCAACCGTGATTTGCGCCGTGAAGTCGATGAAGGTCGTTTTCGTGAAGACCTTTATTATCGACTGAATGTGGTGCCAATTCGGCTTCCGCCGCTGCGTGAGCGACGCGAGGATATTCCATGCATTGCGGCGCATATTTTGTGGCGATTTGGCTTGAAACTCGATCGTCCAGGGCGCGTGCTGACCGACGACGCGTTGGAATGGCTGTGTGCACAACCGTGGCCAGGCAATGTTCGCCAGCTTGAAAATGTGCTTGAGCGAACACTTTTGCTTTGTGATTCTCAGCGGTTAACTGCATCAGATTTACGTGGCGATCATGTTGATTCCACCGAAGGAAATGAATCGGACGAATCGCATTTGTCGCAAGATACGCAGTGGGCACTCAAAGATGTGGTTCGCGAAGCAACTCGAAAAGTGGAGCGAACCATGTGCGAGCGGGCGTTGTCGGAAACGGAAGGCAATGTGACGCGAGCTGCGCGTTTGTTGGAAATCTCGCGCAAGAGTTTGCAACTCAAAATGAAAGAGTTCGGATTGCGCGAAGAACCTGAGTAATTTAGGCCCGTTCTGCTTGTTCCTGGTTTCAAGTGCGGATACTCTGTCGTGGCGCAAAATCGCGCTTCTGGGGTTACCATGGCTCGCGTTTCGACTCTGACTTTTTTGGCCCTTTGCTTGGCTGGCGTTTCTTCGCCTGCAGCTGAACTCACCGATGTGATTGATGCGGCAGATGGCTTAGATCCATTTGATTTTGTCGGAACCGTTCAATATCGCCGAAGTTTGCGTCGGGCGAAAATCACTCGCGAATACAACTGTGATCCAAGGCAGCGTCCTGAAGATGCTCAAACTTGCAGTTCCGCGCCCTCTGAAGGCCGATTGATGCTTGTCAAAGAGCTGCGATTTGAGCGCGTTGTGCACGAAATTGTGCCGGAATTTCGGTTCGGTTTGTGGCACGACTTGGAGCTGCGCGTTGAAATGCCCATTGTGGTTTCGTCTCGCGAAAAACTGCGTTTTGCTGGCGATGGTGGAGATCCAGACAGCGTGCCGGTTACGCCAGAAAACAGCACGCTCGCGCCTGGTAAATTAAACGGTAAAGATCCCGAAAATCTGTTTGAAGTGCCGTTTCATGCACCCGATCGCGCTGGATTTGGCGACATGCTGTTTCAGTTGCGATTTGCGCCTTTGAGCCGTGAGCGCAGCAAGGCACGTGGTGAGTGGGTTTTGGATTTTGGCTGGCGCGCGCCCACCGGCGAAACCATGAAGGGCAATAACTCAGCGGTCGGTCGCGGATTGCACGAAATTATTGTGGGAACAGCGTTTTCGTACCGTTCGAGCGTGATGGATCCCTACTTGCGTTTGGAAGGGATTTTCTCACTGCCGGCCAGTGACACGCTTTTCAAAGATTACGGTGGATCACAAAACTACGTGCATCCTGGTGCACTTGTAAATCTCGATTTTGGAACAGAAATCATTCCAGTCGATCATCGAAACGGCACAAAATTCTACATCGATTTAGGCCTGGGCGCTTCGTATCAAGGCAAAGGTCGCGATTACAGCGAAGTCTTTGATGCGCTCGCATCAGCAGCAAAAACATGTAATCCAGATGGCCATAACGGTGAAAACTGTGCTGTTTACAATACAAACAGTGATTCAAAAATCGCTGGAACAGCCACCGATGGCATTACAACTGTTGATGAATACATGAAGTTTCGTGGTCACTTTGGATTGGGCGTTTACATTCTCAATCACACAAAGTTGGGCCTAAATGCAGCTCTGGCTTACGAAACCGCTCACTTCATGTCGACTGCGTCCATTGGCAAAGATTTAGATAATTCAGGATTGGCAGAGTCTAAAGGTAGCGAACTCTACAATCCCAAAGAACACAATCCAACGTACGTGCCTGCAATCGACAATGTCGGTCGTAGACTACGCATCGAAGAAGTCACGGTTTTTACCGTTGGCGCAAATCTTTCCGTTCTCTTTTAAATCCGATACCCGCTCCAGCTGAGGAACGCGATGCTCGATATTCCGCTCACAGATCTCATGCCGCGACTGAATTCGATTTGCAGGCAAAGCCTCGAATCGGCAGC
>JAZUEA010000002.1:0-10921 GCA_045639945.1 Myxococcota bacterium | reverse complement strand
CTTAAGTACTTCATCACCGAGCGTGGCAAGATTCTTCCTCGCCGCATGTCGGGCCTTTGTGCGAAGAACCAGCGCAAGATCACCGTGGCCGTCAAGCGCGCCCGCATGATCGCGCTCATGCCCTTCACCACCGTGAAGGCTCACTGAGGAGATACTCATGCAGATCATCCTTCGTGAAGACGTTCAGCACTTGGGCGAAATGGGCGATATCGTCAACGTCAAGCGTGGTTTCGCTCGCAACTACTTGTTGCCCCGCGGCCTCGCCGTCGTCGCTGACGCCCGCCAGGTCAACCGCCTTGCTCACGAGAAGCGCATCATCGAAGCCAAGCTTGCTAAGGTTCGCGCCGCTGCTGAGGCCGAGAAGGTCCGTTTGGACAACATCGAGCTCAAGATCGAAAAGGCCGCTGGCGAAAACGACAAGCTCTTCGGTTCCGTGACCGCCATGGACATCGAAGCCTTCTTGAACGAGAAGGGCATTCGCGTTGATCGCAAGAAGATCCAGCTTGCGGATCACATCAAGGCGCTCGGCGACTACGATGTGGCGATCAAGTTGCACCGCGACGTCGTGGCCACCATCAAGGTCCACGTTGTGGCTGAGGCCGTCGAGAACGCCTAATCGCGTTTTTCGCTGACCTACAAAGGCGATGCTTCGGCACCGCCTTTTTTTATATCTATCGTTTGCGGCGGGTCGCTGTTCGCAGACGTTGACACCGCGCCAACACGAGGGAACTCATGCCTACACATCTTGAATCCACCGAGGCGGAACTTTCGGTTTTAGGTGGCATACTGCTTGATAACGCGGCGCTGGATCGCGTTTCTGCCATTTTGCTGGAGTCGGATTTTCACCAGACGCGTCATCAATTGATCTACAGGCACATGCTCGCGCTTGGGCAGCAGTGCGAACCGATCGATCCGGTGACGCTGGCGACGTCGTGCGAGCGCGCGGGCGAGCTTGAAGCGGCGGGTGGCATCGAGTTTCTGACGACTTTGCCGGATTTTGCGTCCACGGCGGTCAATATTGAGCACCATGCTTCGATCGTTCACGACCACGCTGAAGTGCGGCGCCTCATTGCCGCCTGCGAGCAGATAGCCCAGACGGCGAAAGATGGTGCCTACGAGGATTCGTCGGAGCTTTTCGACACAGCCCAGCAGAGTGTTTACGAAATTGGGCAGGCGCGGCAAGCGAAGACCTTTACGCCACTGTCAGCTGCCCTCGCGGAAGTCGTCGACCGGGCGCAGGAGGCGTACAAAACCAAGGTTGCGCTCACCGGCACGCCAACGGGCTATTACGATCTGGACCGCATGACGTCGGGCTTCCAAGCGGGCGATCTGATTATATTGGCGGCGCGTCCTTCGATGGGAAAGACGGCGTTCGCGCTAAACCTCGCAACGGCGGCCTCTTCTCAACAGATGACGGTGGCTGTTTTCAGCTTGGAAATGCCTACGGTACAGCTGGCGACGCGTATTCTCGCGGCTGAAGCGCGGGTTGAATCCGAAAAAATGCGCACGGGCCGTCTTGAAGACGACGAGATTACTCGAATGGTCGAGGCCAGTACGCGCATGAACAACTGGAGTTTGTACATCGATGACAGCGGCGGCATTTCGGTGATGGAGTTGCGCTCGAAATGCAGGCAGCTTGCGAGCAATAAGGCGATTCCGCCGCTGGGATTGGTGGTCATTGATTACCTGCAGCTCATGCATGGCGCGCCCAACCTGAGGTCGCACCGCGAACAGGAGATTTCTGACATCAGCCGTAACCTGAAAGCGCTCGCAAAGGAGTTGTCGGTGCCGGTCATCGCACTGTCGCAGCTCAACCGTAGCTTGGAAGCGCGTCCAAATAAGCGGCCGATGATGAGCGACCTGCGTGAGTCTGGTGCTATCGAGCAGGATGCAGACGTGATCCTCTTTGTGTACCGTGACGAGGTATACAATAAAGAAACAGAGGAGAAGGGCGTCGCAGAAATCATCATCGGCAAGCAGCGTAACGGTCCGATCGGAACGGTTAAGTTGAGGTTCTTTAACCAATGGACGCTGTTTGCGAATATGCAAAAGGAAGAAGAGGCTTAATCCTTTCTACTTTTGCCTGACAAAGCTTCGATTCTCCTTTAAAGCCCACCGGCAGTGCTGAACTTTGGTTCCATTCCCTCAAGCGCGCTCTTTTCTTCTGCTGACGTTAGCACCTTTCTGTAAAAAACCAGCTCACTGCTTTTAAACAATCCCACCAAAAAACAGAGAACGCCCATTTGAACTGCAGACATTGTATCAAGTTAGCTTTGAAACCAGCTGAGAAAAGCGAGCAAAACACGTTTTCCGCGCGGAAAAGTGCTTTTGATCATGATTGAGAAGCGGATTCTTGAAAGAAAATAGGTGCTGATTGCTGGCTATGTGCTGGTTCTAGCAAGAAACATGCTCTTGATTGTGATCAAGAAGATGATTCCGCGCGGAAACCTGATTTTGATCATGATGAAAATGACCTTTCCGAGCGGAATCTCAATCATGATCGTAATCAATCAGTTGCTTATGGTTGAAACGCGCTGATTGCCAATCTGCAGTCCATTCATTCTTTGTCGAAATTACTCAATGTTCATGAGCGACGCACTGGTTTTTGTCTTCAGTGTGTAGATGTCTCTGAAAAATCAGATGGTGAAATGAAGAAGGGGAGTTGTGTTGAGGGAAATGAACAGCGTTTTTCTTAAGGCCACATGATTGTTGAGCGATAAGTGGTCGTGTGGCCTACGTAGTCTTCTGCTGTCACTTCAATTTGGTGCCGACCAGGTGTTGGTGGGTTCAAAGGTAGGTAGACAATGCGTTTGTAGCTCGATTGCCACTCAAAAGCGCAGGGTTTATTGTCAATCTTCAGCGTTGCGCGGCGTACACCTGACCCCTCATCGTATGTTTTCACAATCAAACGGTAGCCAGCGGGGTGCTCTTCAAAGAAGGGCGCGTCGATTTGGGGTGAATTTCTGTCGCGCATCAATGCAAATCCGACCAAATGGCCACTTGCACCGGCGATGCCATCTTCCTTTTCTTCGCGACCAAGGTACCACCACTTGGTGCCCTCATTCAGAAAGAGCGCGAGGCCTTCATGCGGTCGGACATTGAAAGGCCGCTTGACCGAAACACGCGACGCGTCGCGAGCAGGTAGCCAAGCATTGGTGAATCGGTAGAGCGGTGACTCAGCACTCATGCCCGGTGCGCCTGGATTTTGTTCAACGACCAATTCCGTAGGATAGGCCTGGAGAATTTCCTTACCAACGGTCAGCGTCACAGGTGATGATTCAAACTTGGCGCCTGCTTCTGTCGAGAATGCGCGTACCTGATGCCACTTGGTGACGCCATCGTGTTGATAGCCAATGGTAAAGTCTGACTCTCCCTTGGTGGGAACGTCCACGACCAAGGCAGGCTTTCCATCATAATGGCTCAAGGTGACGCCCGTCTTGAGTGGCTTTCCATTCCGCAGCACATTGACCTTTAGAGGTGGACACTGTGTTTCACTGCTGATGTCTAGTGGCAGCGCAAATGCACGAGGCAACCACTGGCGCGGGCTTGCCTCTGTCACCTTACCTTGGGGTAGGTTCGCAAATTTAATGGGGCAGAACTTGGGAGGATCTACCTGCAAGTCAAACGTGAACGTATCTTCGTTCTGCGCCGCATCCACGGTGTGAATCCGAACCTTATGACGGCCCGGTTTCAGATCGGTCAGATTGGCCTTGCCACCCTTTTGTTGCGTTTCAACCAGAGGACCTTCGCGCGTAAGTCGATGAAAGAGGCCGTCACCACTCGCCCTTAACGTGGAATCATAATCTAATTCGGTGACACCACGTTTACCGTACGTGACTTGGTCATATCGGATCACGTGCCGCACCTCGTCGTCGATAAAAAATTCAATCGCGAGCGGCTGCAGGATACGGTCGCTGCCTTCCATGTGGTCTTCGACTGCGACCGAAACAGCGACATCTCCCGAAATGTGAATGACAGACGGCATATCTTCCGTGGAATAAATCCGCGGCGTGTGCTCGCCTTCAACCGATGACTTCGCTTTGCGCGGCCTGAATGCCAATTTTGCGATCCGTGGCGGCTGCGTATCGATCATCTTCAATCCGTTCGTGAGCGGATTGAGAGGTTGATTCTTTTGGCGCACTTCAAAATGCAGATGCACGAGGTCGGTGCCGGACGTGCCGATGTAACCGATGACGTCACCTTGCTTCACCTTGACGCGCACACCTTTTTCAAAAAAGAAATCCGTGCTTTCGCGTGACTGCTTTTCCGCCTGCATTTCCTTCACGATGGGGGCGAGCTGCGGGCCAAATGCGGACAAGTGCGCGTAGATGGTCGTGTACCCGTCGTCGTGTTTCATGTAGATGGCGTTGCCGTAACCAACGTTGTTTTGGCGGATTTTGTAGATGGTGCCGTCGGCCGCCGCGAGAATCGGTGTGGTTTCCGCTTCAGATGCGTAGAGATCGAGGCCCGCGTGGTGGTGGCTGAGGCGATAACCACCAAAACTGCCGGTGAGGTTTTGCGGCGCTTGAACCGGATAGATGAAATTGGGTTGGGCGAGAAATGCAATGAGCGCGAAAAGATTCATGAAAATGCCAGCGTGCAAAAAAATCGCTGCATTTTAAAGTAGAAATCTGAACTGCGCGAGTGGGTGAGTGTTTGGAAGGCGGTTTTGGGCAGAGGCGCTAAAAATTAGGCGTTTTTCTGCGGATTCTTGGCGAGGACGATTTGATCGTACTCGTTGGTGTAGAGGCGGAGGCGATCGAGAACCAAGCGGCGGTTGCGGTGGTTCATGTCGTCATCGCGGACCTGATCGAGCTCGTCCATTTGGCGGAGAGCGTCGAAGAGGGCGTCGCAAACCTGAGCGAGAGCGGCCAAATCGCATTCGCTGCGGAGCTTGCCCGCGAATTCGTTGTGGAAACGAGCGAAAGCTTCGTTGGCGGCTTCGCCGAGGGCCTGGGTGAGGCGGACAAAATCGGTGGCCTGGCGGCTCGCGCGAATCTGCTCCAACTCCTGCTCGTAAGCAGCGATGTTGTTCGCGACGATCTGCTGGTTCTTGGTGTTGTCTTCGTTGTTGAGGCCCTGGCTCTGCAAGGTTTCCATGTGCTTCAGCACGTCTTTGAGAGCGTTGATGACGCGCTCAAGAAGAGCCGGGCGACGGGAAAGACGCGCTTTGCCAGCGAAGTGGTTGGCGTAGATGGCGAACTGAGCGTTGGCGATCTGCGCGAACGTGGCAGCCTGCTGATCCAACGTGCCGGACGTGCGAGCGGCTTCGATGGCGGTCTGCTCGTTCTTGTAGAGCTCAATGCTCTTGTCGAGGAGGTTGCGCGTGGTGTCGACTTCAGAGCCGTGGTAGTCGGTGAGGTCGTTCAAGCGCTTACCAAGGCGCTCCAAATCGTGAATGATTTCCTTGAGAAGGAAAACATCGCGAGTGGCGCGGTTTTGACCGGCGAATTCACGCGAGTATTGAGCGGCGTAAAGCTGCACGAACTCGGAGATATCGCTGCAAGCCATTGCGTCCGGGCCGCCTTCAGCCTGAGCCTTATCGATCTCAGCCTTTTCTTGGCGGTAGTGATCAAGGCTTTGCTGCAGAGCGGCCGCCTGGTCGTTCATGCCCTGAGCCTTGAGCTCGTCGTAGAGGCCGTCACCCTCTTCGATCAGGTTTTGGAGAAGAGCGACGTTTCGGGTGATGCGTGGACGGCCACCGAAATCGAGCGCATAGCGGGCGTGCAAGGACTGCACGCGGTCTAAGAGTTTTTGTGCGTCCATGGCTGGTTATTATAAACGCCCCTTTTTGAGAAGAAAGGGGGGAAACAAAAAATATTTATGGTTTTTTTCTTAAATTGAAGAGAGCAAGCTAGTAGCAAACTTTTGCGAGAGAATGTTTCTCGCAAACGCTTTGTGCAGCAATTGGGCTTCACAAAGGCGTGGGGAATTTCCTCAAAGAACCGACACAATTGCTTGATCAATTCGAGGAAAAAATGCTCAAGGTTCTGATTTCAGATGCTTTTGATGCTTCTTTGCCGGAGCGCTTGTCTGAATTTTGCGAAGTTATTTCGGCAGACCGTTTGGCAGAAGCGGATGTGGTGCTCGTTCGTTCCAAGACGAAGTGCACTGCTGAATACATCGACAAAGCGCCTGCTCTGAAGCTCATCATTCGTGGTGGCGTGGGCTTGGACAACATCGATTGCGAGTACGCAAAGTCCAAGAACATCGACGTGATGAATACCGCAGCGGCTTCTTCGATTGCCGTGGCTGAGCTCGCTTTCAGCCTGATGATCGCCTTGCCGAACCAGGTGATTCCTGGTCACGAAGGTATGCTCAAGGGCGAGTGGCTCAAGAGCAAGTTGAAGCGCACTGAGCTTTATGGAAAGACCTTGGGTTTGTTGGGCATTGGCCGCATCGCTTCTGAAGTTGCCAAGCGCGCTGCCGCTTTCGGTATGAAGGTGATCGCTTACGACAAGTACGTCGCGCAGTCTCCTGTCGCCGAAATGAAGACCTTTGACGAGGTTATCGCCCAGGCCGACTACATTTCTTTGCACATGCCGCTCACGGCTGAAACGGCTGGCATGGTCAATGCTGATGCCATCGCCAAGATGAAGAAGGGCGCTTACATCGTGAACACCGGCCGCGCCAAGTGCGTGGTTGAAGCTGATGTGGCCGCCGCTCTCGAATCTGGCCAGCTCGCCGGTTACGCTACGGACGTCTGGATGTCCGATCCGCCGGAATCCAGCCCGCTCATTGGCGCCAAGAACGTCATCATGACGCCTCACATCGGCGCTTCCACCAAGGAAAACTTGCTCCGCATTGGCGACATCGTTGTTGACATCCTCAAGGCTCGCGCCTGATTGGTATTAAAAGGAGATTTTTATGACGCACCGCGTTTTTAACTTCTCGGCTGGTCCTTGCACTCTTCCTCTTTCGGTTCTCGAAAAAGCCCAGGCTGAATTCGTCGAATTCCAGAACTCGGGCATGTCGCTTATTGAAATGAGTCACCGCGGTAAGCTTTACGACAAGGTTCACAACGATGCCTTGGCGCTTTTCCGCAAGCTCTTCAACGTGCCGGAAACGCACGAAATCCTGTTCTTGCAGGGTGGCGCGACGCTTCAGTTCGGCATGGTTCCGATGAACTTCTTGCACGAAGGCAAGGTCGCGGAATACGTCAACACCGGTATTTGGGCCAAGAAGGCTCTCGCGGACGCCAAGAAGATTGGTCAGACCCGCGTTATTTGGACCGGCGAAGCCACCAACTTCGATCGCGCGCCTGACATGAAGGACGTTCACGTCTCCGAAGATGCGGCTTACGTTCACATTACGTCGAACGAAACCATCGGCGGCGTTGAGTACTACACGCTTCCTGAAACCAACGTGCCGATCGTCGCCGACATGTCTTCGCACATCATGTCTCGCGCGGTGGACGTCTCCAAGTACGGCCTCATCTACGCTGGCGCTCAGAAGAACCTTGGCCCCGCTGGTTTGGCGGTTGTCATCGTTTCGAAGGAATTGCTCGAAAAGTGCAATCCGAACAGCGTCGCGTACATGAACTACAAGACCCACGCGGAAGGCGTTTCCATGTACAACACGCCGCCGGTCTTCGCGATTTACATGATGAAGCTCGTTCTTGAGTGGGTCGAGTCCGTTGGTGGTTTGGCCGAGATGGATCGCCGTGCTGATGAGCGCGCCAAGATTCTCTACAACACCATCAACGAGTCCAACGGCTGGTACCGCTGCCCGGTCGCCGAAGGCTCTCGCTCTCGCATGAACGTTCCGTTCCGCCTGTTGTCCGAGGACTTGGAAAAGAAGTTCTTGGCGGAAGTCTCCGAAGCGGGCTTCGTGGGCTTGAAGGGCCACCGTTCCGTGGGCGGTTGCCGCGCCTCCATGTACAACGCCATGCCGATCGAAGGCGCCAGCGAACTCTCGAAGTTCATGGTCGACTTCATGAAGAAGAATGGCTGATTTCTTAACGATTTCAGAGAGTTAAGCCTCACGGATTTCCGTGGGGCTTTTTTATTGCCCAGAGTTTGGTGGATTTGGGGAATTAATTGGAGTGGCGCTTGCCGATGAGTTGGCAAAGTCCGCCTGTTGCGGCGAGAGCGAGCAAACAAGCTGCGTAACTAAGCGATAATGCTAAGGATTCGCTTTCTGAGACACCCAAAACGGCGAGTGCTGCGGCTAAACTGGCTTCGCGTGGACCAAATCCGCCAATTGAAATGGGCAATGCAGAGGCGAGGAACATCGGCGGCAAAACCACGAGCAAAATCGGAAGTGTGACTTGTGAAAGGCCGAGGTTGATCGCGAGAATTCTGAAAATGCCGATGTTGATTGCGTGGCCGACAAAGCTGATGAGAAACGCCGCGACGAGTGCCCAAGAATGATGCAATTGCGGGAATTTATTGAGAATTTTTAGCTTTTCTCGCAGCTTACCGGAGAGTGTCAAAAACAACACGGCGAGTACGCAACCGCCGCCTAAAACGAGCGCCCACGTCAGCATGCTTTCAGGAAAAAGTTCACGCGCTGCGAATAATCCAGCCACGCAGATGAGTACCAGCGCGACCAATCCAATGAGCCGTTCAAGGCCAACGACCAAGTAACTGGAAGCTGTTGTTTCAAAGTATTTTCGCGAGAGTACGGCTCGAAACACGTCGCCGCCAATCGCGCCTGGTGCAAACGTGTTGTAAAAGAGGCCGACTAGAAAAACTCGAAATACTTCGAGTTTTGGTGGCATGTCCTGCGCACCGAAGCCCCACATCAGCACGCGCCAGCGAAGAGACGCGACCACCATGTTTAAGATTCCCAGGGCGAAGCAGCAGATGAGTGTGATGGGGCCAAGTCTGCGAAGTCGATCTAAAACGTCGTTTACGTTGGTGGTGCAGGCGAACCAAACGATAACAGCGGCCAAACAAACGAATTTGGCGATGGTGAGAATGATTTTTTTGCGCGAGTTCGGTTGGTGCGCCGTGGTTTTAGGCGCCTGAATTTCTGGCGTGGTCATGCGGAAATTTGAGAAGCGGGTGGGAAATTAGTAGGGACGCTTGTCGGGGCAGCCGTCTTCGTCTTGGAAACCGTTATAAGTTTCGGGCTCTTCCGGGCATTTGTCTTCGCGATCGGGAATGCCGTCGCCATCGATGTCCGGCAACGTGTCGGGGCAGCCGTCTTCGTCTTGGTAGCCGTTGAAGGTTTCCGGCTGGTTCGGGCAGCGGTCGTTGACGTCCAAAATGCCGTCCTGATCGTTGTCGATGTCGGGACAGCCATCTTCGTCCTCGAAGCCGTCTTTGTCTTCGCGTTCGTCGGGGCAGCGGTCGTAAATGTCCAAGATGCCGTCCTGATCGTTGTCCGGATCGGGGCAGCCGTCTTCGTCTTCGAAGCCGTCGTGATCTTCAGGTTCATCCGGGCAGAGATCGAATTCGTCCAAAACGCCGTCGTTGTCGCTGTCGTAGTTTTGGTTGTGCCAGGAGAAGCTGAACAAAACGCGCCACTGTGCTGCGCCGGCGTCAGAGATGATGGGTGTGCCGCCTGCCAGTGTGAAGACTGGGCCAAAGCCCATGATGTAGCGCGTGCCCAACAACGCTTCGAGCGGATAAATCGAGGCGTCGCTGTCGAAATCTTGAACCGGAAGGGAACCGTAGAGTTCGCCGATGAGGCTCAATGCGCGGCCGTACAAATAAACTTCGCCAGCACCGCCGTAGATGAATTCGTTGCGGAAGCTGATGGATTCGAGGTCGTAACGCTGAGAGCGCAACTTGAAACCACCGTTGAGTGCGAAACCGCCCCAATCGCTTCGATATTCGCCCATGAGTAACGCGCGAAGGTTTAAAGATTCACTGAGCCAGTGATCGCGAGAACCTGTCGGAATGCTGAGCGTAAAGCTGGTGGCGACGCCGAAGCCACGGGACAGCTTGTAATCATCTAAGCCGTGAAGGCGGAATTTGACGGTTCCGCGAATATCACCCAGCGCGATTTTTCCTTTGTCGTTGAGCTCGTTGTAGTAGTCGACGACTTGGCCCGAAACGTAGGAAAGCGGCACATCAAGGGTGAACGATGTGGTGTCGCTGTAAGCGTACGTCACGATCAGGTCGGCGGTTCCTAAGTTTTCAACGACGGAAATTTCATCACCCGCCTTGATACCTCGCTCTGCACCGTTTGGGATGAGCTTTTGATGCTCGGCATTTTTGATGACGGCGATCAGCGGCTTTTGGCCGAAGCTCACGGCGAGTGTTGGAATAATTTCTCCCTCGCGCTGAATGCGAGCACCTTGCACGCTGAAGTAGTTCCATGGGCCTTCAGCTGGGCGCAAGGTTTGGATGTCCTGGCCGTAGGCGCTTGTAGCTGCACCGGCAATCAAACTCAGTGCCAAAAATGGAACGCGATGACCGTGGAACATCAAATTCTCCCATAAGCAAACTGTGTAGAAAATACTCTGGAAAGGCATGAAAGCGCAAAGCTTAGGGAACAAATCTCGCAAAAAGATGTGAAAGTTTTACAAAAGGCGGGATTTTAAACGGATTGAGAAATGAGAACGCGGCAAAGAATCGCGTTTCAGCTGCAACCGGTGGTGCTGCCGCAACTCATGCATTTGAGACATGAGCCGTTGCGGACCATTGTAAATGCGCCGCAGTCTGGGCAAGCGTCGCCTTCGTAACCCTGTTGGCGAGCGCGCGAGAACGTTGCTTTGGCATTTTGCTTGGCCGACTTTTCTTTGCCGGCGCTGGGCAATGGCGTGGATTCACCATGCAAGCCGCCGCGGTTAAAGCCGTTGGAGTCGTGCGTGGTGTTGCGGTAGGCATGTCCGTTGGAGATGACTTCTTCGTCGGTGTACTCGGGTTCATCGGACTTGTGCATCGCGTCTACGCGCAGATCTTCGGGCTTGACCTGAGCGAGTTCGTCTCGACCCAAGTAGCTGACTGCGAGTTCGCGGAACAAGTAG
>JAZUEA010000001.1:0-11238 GCA_045639945.1 Myxococcota bacterium | reverse complement strand
CCACGAGACCCAGGCGGTTCGCCGAAAGCTCTGTGGTTTCGAGCCACTTGGAGACGTCCAAGTGCTGCTGCGGGTTCTGGCTCATCTTTTGGATGATGTTGCCCAAATCTGCGAGTTCCGCCGGCGGAATCTTGGCGAATTCCTTGTAGAGGTCTTCGCTGAACAAGTTCGCCGGAACGTTGGCCGACGGATTCACGAGCTTGGTCAAGCTGTAAATCACAACCGCGAGGTGCGCCTTGCGGTGATCGTAGGTCTCGTCGAGCGTAGCAATGAAGTGCTGCTGACCCATGAGGTAGAGCTGCTTCACGCAAGCGAACGCGAGTTCCTGCAGACGCGGGCCGCTGAGCAGGTCGGGACCAACCATGATCGCCGGCGGGTTCAAGTTCAACGCACGAATGCCAGGAATGCCCTGCGGCGACTGGTAGCAATCCAAGCGCTGCAAACGCGTAACCTTGGCAGCGTAGTCCAACACCTTGTTGAACGGCGTTTCTTCAGTCGGCTGGACCAAGTGCTTCTTGCGGTTCAAGCCCAACTTCTTCGGTTCGACCGTCATCGTCAACGCGATGTAGCGGTACAAACGCATCCAAAGCTGATCCAACAACGCGCTCTTGTTCTCGTGGTTGATGAGCGCCCAGTGCTGCGGATCGAGCGGACGACGCGCTTGAATCAAGGTGCGAGAACGGTACTTCTCAAAGAACGCCTGCTCGTCGGGGCTGGCCTTTCCGAAGAAGGCCAAGACCTGGCACACGCACCAAGCCTCGTCGTAACGGCCCGCATCCATGTAGAGGCGACGCAAGCTCTGGTAGCTCTCGATGCCCGTCGGGTTGAGCTTGATGATCTCGTTGTGCTGAGCAATCGCCAAGTCGCCCTGGTTGTTCAACTCGTAGAGGTCGGCCAAGATCATCTGAGTGGGCACGTCGTTCGGACGGCGAGCCAAAGCGATCTTGTAAGCCTTGATCGCTTCGCCGTAACGCTTGAGGCGCGAACGGTTAATTTCACCCAGGTTCTTCGCGAGCGAGAACACCAACTTTTCATCCAAGTTGTTGTCGGTCGCGCGCTTCAACATCTTGCGGTAGTAGCGGTCCTGGCGCTCGTAATCCTTTTCCTTGGTAAGGATCTTATCGATCTCCTGGAAGGCAACGAGCATGTCACTCTTGGCATCCAAGGCCTTATCGAACGAGCGAACCGCGTTGTAGCTGTCGTTAAGCTTGGTGAGCTGCAACGTCGCGATGGCGCAGTGGTACTTGGCCTTGCGCTCGCTGTCCTGCTCCAACTCAGAGAGCTTGCTCAAGATGTCGACCGCGTCTTCCCAGCGCTGCTGCTTCTCGAAGATTGCGAACAACTTGGACAACACGAACTTCGAGCTCGGCTGCAACGCAGAAGCCTGGCGATAAACATCGATCGCGGGCTCGAAGCGGTTGAGCTGCTCGGAGTAAGCACCACCCATGGCGACCAAGCTGTTGAATCGCTCAATCGGATCCTCCAACAGCGGCAACTGCTGCTGGCGGTAGGTGATCATGCCTTCGTAGTCCTTCTGCTCTTCCAACAAGGCGATGATGGCGGTCAAGGTTTCACGGTGACGACCATCGACCTGCAACGCGCGGCGGTAGAAGTCGAGCGCCTGACGAACTTCGCCGGAACGCTTCTTAATCTGACCTTGGCGGTTGAAGATCTCGACCACTTCCCGATCTTCCAAGCTGTCACGGTGGTGGACCAAAATCGCCTGGTAGATCTTGAAGGCCTGCTCCCAATCTTCCTGGCGGTAGAGCAAATCGCTCATGCCCTGCAAGGTCGGAAGGTGGGTCGAATCCTGCTCGTAAGCGCAACGGTAGAAGTTGAGCGCCTTTTCGCTCTTCAGGAGCTTCTCGCAGCAGAACGCGGCACGGTAGTAAAGGTCGCGCAGCTCGCGGAAGTCCTTGCCTTCGCTGCCTTCATTGATGATCAACTCAAACAGCGGTTCGGCGCGCTCCCAAAGCTTTTCGTTCCAGAAGTACTCGACCAAAGGCTGAGCCGCGTCGACGTCCTTGCTGTCGTACTCGTAAGCCTCTTCGTAGTCTTCCTTCGCGATAAGCGGTTCGTTCATGTGATCGGCGTGGACGCGACCGATACGGAAGCAGATGTTGCTCTTTTCGTGAACGTCGGTCGAAGCAGCCTGCATCGTCTTCAAGACGCGGACCACTTCCTTCCACGCGCCACGCTGTTCGTAGAGGTGCTCCAAGGAATCCAAGACGCCCATGGCGTTCGGATCGATTTCCAACGCCTTGCGGTACAAGCGCTCGGCACTCGCGAGATGATCCAGGTGCTCGTGATAGAGCAAGCCCATCTGGTGGTAAATCTCAAGAAGTTCGGCGTTGTCGGTCATGAGCTCCGACTCGCGGCGCTTCATTTCGACAGCATCCGACCAGCGCTCAACCTCGCAGTACAAGTCACCCAAAACGTGCAACGTCGGGCGGTGCATCGGATCGATCTCAAGGATCGGTTCGTAAGCTTCGATGGCACGAGCCTTGTCCTGAATCGCAACGTTCAGGATTTCACCAAGCGCCGTGCGAATGCGAAGCTGGGCCTGAGGCTCGGTGAGAGCCGCCAAGTGCAAGCCGTAAACTTCAGCCAAATCTTCGTAACGCTCAGCCTTGCGGTACAAGCGATCGAGAGCGGCCAGCGCGGTCACGTTTGAAGCGTCGATTTCGGCCATGCGACGGTAAGTATCCATCGCGCTGTCGATTTCGCCCAAACGCTCTTCCTGAATCGAAGCGATGCGCGTGTAAATGTCAAGCTGCTGGTTGGGCTCCTTGCGGATGGCGAGCATCATTTCGTAGATGCTCATCAAATCGAACCAACGATTCTTGTTGGTGTAGAGATTCTCCAAGGCTTCAAGGGCCTCGAAGCAGTTCTCGTCGATCGCCACAGCCTGGTGGTAAGCGTCAATCGCGCGGTCGGAATCCTTGAGCTGCTGCTCGTAGAGTTCACCGATGCGGAGCCAGAGTTCAACCTGAACCTCTGACGAATCGCTGGCGTTCGCCTGCTGCGTGAGGTTGTCGACCAACTCACCCCAGCTCTGCTTCATAAGGTAGAGCTGTTCCAAAGACTCAAGCACCGACACGTCAGAGTCGTCGATGCTCATGACTTCGCGGTAAGCATCAACAGCCTGATCGAGCTCGCCCAGCTTGCTCTCCAAAATCTTGGCCATCTTTTGGAGGCTGGCTTTGCGCTCATCCGGATCCGACAAAATCGCGATCTTCTGGCGCAAAACCTCGACCACCTTCGGCCAGTTCTCAAAGCGCTCCAACAAGCCTTCGAGAGCGGTCATCGCGATCAAGTTATCGGGCTCAATGCGCTCGATGACAAACATGTAGTGCTGGCCGGCGTACTGCGCCTGATCCAAACGCTCGTCGTAGATGCGCGCCACGCGGAGGTGCATCGGCACGCTCTCGGGCACTTCACCCACGTTGTTGATCACATCTTCGTAGACCTGAGCGAGCTCGGCCCACTTGTCGCTCAATTCAGCCAAGCGCTCCAATTCATTGCCGAAGCGCTCGTCGTCCTTGCTCTCCTGGAAGGCATTCGACAAAACCAAGAAGGCGCTGTCGGGAGCTTGAGCCTTTTCTTCGAGAATGCTGGCAGTCTTGGTGAAGTTGTCCAGACGCTCGAAAGTATCGGTGCTGTGCTCCAAGCGAGCGAGAAGCAAGTTGACCAAATCTTCCCACTGCTCGTCTTCTTCGTAGAGAGTTTCCAACTTCTGGAAAGCGTCGAAGTTGCCGGGCTGCAAAACCAACACGCGCTGGTAAGCCGACTTCGCGCCATCCTTGGAGCTGAGCTTCTCTTCGTTGAGTTCGGCCATGCGGAAGAGGAGATCGTTCTTCTGGAACTCGTCCTCGCAGTTTTCGGCCTTGCGATCGATGATGTCGACCAGGTTCTGCCAGTTTTCGGTCTCTTCGTAGAGAACCTCCAACGCGTCAATCGCCTGAGAATCATTCGGCAAAATCGCAAGCAAATTCACCCAAGCGTTGATCGCGTTTTCAGATTCGTTGAGCGAGTCTTGGTAGAGTTCGCCTTGCTGACGGTAAAGCTCGATGCGGCGCTCATCGCCTTCCGGCAAAATGCCAAGCAAACGCTCGTCGGTCGCAGCAAGTTCCGCCAACGCCTCGGTGCGCTGGTAGAGTTCACGGACTGCCCAAAGAGCATCTTCGTTTTGCGGTTCAGCTTCGAGAACCTTGTTCCAAGCTTCGAGGGCGTTTTCGTCCTGGTTCAGGTAATCGCCGTAAACACGACCCATCTTGGCGTTCAAGGCGTTTACACGCTCTTGATCGTCCTTGGACAACTCGATCTGCTTGTCGCAAATCTCAACCAACTCTTGCCAGGCTTCCTGACCCTGGTAGAGGTTTTCGAGAGCGAGCATGGCATCCAAGTGCTTGGGCTCGATTTCCAAGACCTGGTTCCAAATCGAGATGGAATCGTCGATGCGGCCCAAGTAATCGCTTGCCAACGCGGCCTGCTGCGACAAACGGAACACGCGGTCGGAATCATCATCAGCGTCTTCGGCCTTGCGACCCAAGATGTCGTACAACGGCTCCCAAGCTTCGTTGCCGATGTAGATGCGCTCCAAGCAATCGAGCGTGGCGCGGTGCAAAGGCTCTTGCGCGAGAATCTGATTGTACTGCTCAACCGCGAGTTCAGTCTGACCAAGCTTCTCGGAGTAAACGCCACCCAAGCGGAACATGAAGCCAATTTGTTGCTCGGCCTCGAAGACGCTGGAGATTTCGCGCTTCAAAATCTCGACCAACTCTTCGTTGCGATCCTGCGCCACGTAGAGTTCGTCCAAGCCGCGCAACGCACCCACATCGCTCGCGTCGATTTCATCCAAAATGAGGCGGTAGACAACTTCTGCCGCATCGTCTTGTTCGAGCTTCTCGCGATCGAGAGTGGCGATTTCGTGATACACGGAGCGACGAAGTTCAAAGTCGTTCGAGCTGGAAACACCGTTTGTGTAAATGGCGACCAAGTCGCTGTAACGACCCGTTTCATCCGCCAACTTACGCAAAGCTTCACGCGTCTTTTCGTTGTCCGGACCTTCCTGGAAGGCAACGCCGTACCAATCAAACGCGCGATTCTTGTCTTCGAGTTTCTCCAACGAAAGCTCGGCCAAGCGATGGATTGCATTGACGCGATCTTCGCCCGGCAACTCGTGAGTCAACAGAGCCTGGTACAAACCGTGCAGTTTCACGTAGTCGTTCTGCTCGGTGTAGATGGGCTCCAAGAGTTCGGCAATTGCGGGCTGTTCCTGACCGCCTTCGAACAAACGCTCCAAGCTTTCAACGGCGGCCGGCGCGGCGGGCTGCAGATCCAAGACCTGGCGGTACGCTTCAATCGCCTGCTGCACGTCGTCCAAAGCGGTTTCGTTCAACGCGCCCAAACGGAGCAACAACGGAATACGCGCGCTTTCCTCAGCCGCCTCGACCTCAGTCGCCAAGATTTCAGCCAAGTCAGAGTAACGCGCTTCCTTTTCGTACAAGCGATCCAACGCGAGAATAGCGCCCTGGTGCTCAGGATCGAGCTCCAACACACGACGGTAACGCTCGATGGCTTCGCCGTTTTCGCCCATTTCTTCTTCAAGAATGCGAGCGGCGCGGAGAAGCAAATCGCGAGACACCAAATCCGGAGTGCTGGAAAGACCTTCCTCGATCAAGTCGACCAACGCCGCAAAGCCTTCAATCACGCGAGCCACGCGCTCCAAGGAGTCGTGAACTTCAACGTTCGTCGGATCTTCACGGAAAGCCTCGCTGTAAGCCACAAACGCTTCGTTGGGCTCAGCGAGCATGTCTTCATAAGCGTGGCCAATCGCCAATCGGAGAGCGGTGCGGCGCTCGAGATCGTCCGTCACATTCAGAAGCGAACGCCAAGCTTCGATCAAGCGCGGCCAAGCTCCCTGAGCCTGCAACACAGGCTGCAAAACGGCCATCGCGCTTTCAGCTTCGCGATCTTCACGAATCAAGCCTTCCAATGCAGAAAGCGTGTCTTCGTGCGTGGGAGCGCCTTCCAAGATGGCCTGGTAGCCCTTAATGGCGACATCCAAGTGATCCAGGTTGACTTCGTGGAGGCGAGCGATGCGGTAGTGAAGAACGAGCTTATCTTCGTCACTTTCCGCCAACTCAACCTCGCGCTCCAAAATGGAGAGCAAGTCTTCATAACGCTCAAGGCTGAGGTAGAGATGATCCAAGCTCTGCAACGATTGGACGTCAGCGGCATCCCACTCCAAAACCTTGTTGTAGGTTTCGACCGCGCGCTGCAAGTCGTCGAGCTCGTTTTCGTACGTCGAACCGATGACGTAGTAGATCGCCTTGCGCTGTTCCAAATCCTCAGTAAGTTCGGCCTTCTTGTGAAGGACGTCCATCAAATCTTCGAACTGACCAAGGCCGAAGAAGATGCGCTCCAATGAATCGAGCGCCTGAGAATCATTGGGATCCAACGCCAAAACGCGCTGGTAAGTTTCGACCGCAAGGCCGGCGTCACCCAACTGAGCTTCGTAAAGCGCGCTCACGTTGAAGAGCAGCGCCTTCTTACCTTCAACGTCTTCGGTGAGCTCGCAGCGGCGCATCAAGACCGAGATCAATTCCTGATGCTGATTCGTCTGCGCGTAAATGCTCTCCAAAGCCGAAATGACTTCGAGATCAGCGTCATCATGCTCGTAAGCTGCTTCGAAGTGCTCGCGAGCCTTTTCGATGTCGCCAACGTGCTGCAACAAGACAAACGCCACGCGCTTGTGAACGGCCGTTGCAACGGTCGGATCCTCGATGTCGAGAACCTGCGTCTCGTAAACGGAGACCAATTCCTGCCACAAATCCAACGCTTCCGCGATGGTGTGCAACGACTGAATCGTATTCTCGTCGGACGGATCAACCGCAAACGCACGAGCATAGCTCTCGAAAGCACGATCCGCAGCGCCGCCGCGATCCTGATGCAACTGAGCGATGCGGTGCAACAACTCGACTTTGCGAGGCGCGCTGTCGGATTCTTCGCGCTGAATCTCGTAAATGTCGATGAGCTTCTGCCAATCGTCGTGCGCACGGTGAATCGGCTCAAGAATATCCGCGATAGAACCACGGAAATCGCCGTCTTCCATGAGCTCTTCGAGAGACGTAATCGCTTCTTCGTCGTCGGGGTTGGCTTCGAGAATGGAGCGATAAGCTTCAACAGCCTGAGCAGTGTTGCCCAACTCGCCGCGGTTCAACGAACCCAACTGCTTGCGCAACGCGATCTGCTCGCTCTGATCCTCAGTCAACGCCAACTGGCGCTCGATGGTCTCAGCAAGCTCGGTCCACATCGCCTCGTGCTCGTAGAGGCGCTCCAAGGACTTCAAAGCCTGGATGTTCGTCTCATCGTGCTCCAAGATTTCGCCGTAAGTCGCGATGGCTTCGGGATAATCCTGAAGCATCTTCTCCAACAAATCAGCGCTCTTGAACTGCAACGCTTGGCGAGCTGCCGGATCTTCGCAAAGCTCAAATTTGCGGCGGTAAATGGAGAGAAGCTCGTCCCACTGCTCGCTGCGCTGGTACAAACGATCCAACGCCTCAATGGAATCGTGATTCTCAGGATCGAGATCCAAAATACGGCGGTGAGCGTTAATGGCCTGGCCGATTTCAGCGAGCTTTTCTTCGTAGATGTTGGCCAAGCGAGCGAGAAGCGACTTCGCGAGGTTGTCGTCTTCAACCGCCGGAATGACCTCTTCCAACAATTCAGCGAACGCAGCGTAGCCATCCTGAGCGGCAGCGAGTTCATCCAAGCGCGTCACAGCGAGCTCAGAATCGGGCTGCTCACGGAAGAGTCGAGCGAATGCATCAAACGCGCGCGCCAAATCCTGCGTGTGCTCGATGTGCAACGCACCAATGCGAGGCAACAACGCAATGCGGCCTTCGCGCTCAGATTCCTGAACCTGAATTTCGAGGCAAGCGACCAAATTCTCGTACGCGCCTGCGTTCTCGTAAATCGGCTCCAAAATCTTGGAAGCGCGGAGACGGTAATCCGCGTCTTCGAGCAAGCCTTCCAAAGCCTGACGAGCGCCTTCGTAATCCGGGTGCGCGGCCAAGATTTCTTCGAAGCGACCAATCGCCTCTTCCTGCTGACCCAGGTGGTACAATTCGACCCAACCCACGGCCATGCGGAAGTCCGTTACAGTCTCTTCGTCAGCCAACTCCAATTCGCGCAACAGAATTTCGTGCAAGTCATCGTAGGCTTCGCCTTGCTCGTACAAGCGGTGCAACGCGCCTAACGCATCGATATCCTTGTCGTCTTCTTCCAAAATCGCGCGGTAGCGATCGATGGCTTGCGCCGGATCTTCAAGCTGCTCTTCGTAAAGCGCGCCTTCTTTGCGAAGGAGTTCTTTGCGCTCTTCAACGGTTTGGCAAAGCTCGAGTTTGCGATCCAAAATGCCGAGCAAATCGATGTGACGCGCCATACGAGTGTAAAGCGCTTCAACGGCATCCAAGGCTTCGCGGCACTCAGGCGCAATGTCCAACGCTTCGTGGTAGTACGCGAGCGACTCTTCCAGGTTGCCCATCTCGGTGTCGAGAATGCGAGCCAAACGAAGAAGCGTAGAGAGCTCAGCCTCGTTGTTGCCTTCACCGCGAATTTGCGACAAGGCATCAGCCAAGTCGTCGCGAACGGTCTGGTAGGCGTTGTTCAAACCGCCCAAGCGCTCAAGTTCAGCCTGAGTCTTGTCATCAGACGGAACTGCCATCAACGCACGGCGGACCCACTCGAAAGCGGTTTCCGGATTGCGAAGGGGCGTTTCGTAGAGGCCAGCGAGGCGCATTTGAATGTCGCGGCACTCGACAGCATCTTCGGTGTTTTCAAGAATGATTTCGAGAACTTGAGCCAGTTTCGGAGCGGCGTTCTGCTCAGCGTAAATCGGCTCCAAGGCACGCGCAGCAGCAACGTTGCGAGCATCGAGCTGCAAAATACGCTCGAAAGTACGCTGGACACGATCCTTCTGATCCAAGTTGTCGCGGTAAATCGTGGCCGAACGGAAGAGCAAGTCGATCTTGACTTCGTCGTCCTTCTGAACGCCAACCTGACCGTCGAGCAAGCGGACCAATTCGTCGTAGCGATCGCGCGCCGCAAAGTAATCGGTAAGACCATCCCAGTCTCCGAGCTCAATGAGCGCCTTCTTTAAGGCATCACCAGCGCGGCGGTGCTCAGGATCGATCTCAAGCAACTTCTGCCAAACCGGCACGGCGCGTGCGGAATCCATCACGCGGTCTTGCAACGTACTCGCGGAGCGCTGCAACAAATCGATCTTTTGAGCATTGTCATCGATGAGATCGACCAAGCGATCGATGATGGCGCAAAGTTCTTCGAAGTCTTTGCCCTGCTCGTAGAAAACGACCAACGCGCGCATGGCGTCGACGTCTTCAGGATTCTGATCCAAGACCTCTTCCCAAAGAGTGCGGCAGATGCGCGGCTGCTTAATCTTGGCAGCGGCGTATTCGGCCAAGGCTTTGTAGGCCTTTTGGCGCTCTTCAGGATCTTCTTCCATGTCGGCCAACTGGCGACGGACCGTCACTAACTGGTCGAAATTACGCTGCTTTTCGTAAATACCATCGAGAGCGATGATGGCTTCCTTGCAGCTTGGTTCCTCTTCAGCGATCGCCTCGAACATGCGCACAGCATCGTTGGCGTTGTGCAACTTGCTCTGGTAGATGTCGGCGATCTTGAGCAAAAGCTTGGTGCGATCGGTGCCAACGGAGTTGTCGGCTCGACGCTGCAAAACAGCGATCAGCTCGGGCCACTTGCGCATGGCCTCGTACTTTTCGATGACAGCGTCGTTCACTTCCGGATCGTCCGGATCGATCGACAAAATCTCGCTGTAGAGAGCAACGAGCTGCTGATCCTGCTTGACGTGGTTCGTGTAGACCCAAACCAAACGCTTCAAGCCATCCAAACGCTCTTGCGGATCAGTCACCTGCTCCAGGCGTTGCTTCAGGGCATCAGCGTACTGCGGCCATTTTTCAAGCTTTTCGTACAAGCGGACCAAAGCGTCCAACGCTTCAGGATCGGTCTTTTCGACCTGCTGCACCTGGCGCCAAAAATCAGCCGCCTTGGTGATGTCGGAAGTGCGAGACTCGGCCAAACGAGCCATTTCGCGCAAAACCGGCACACGCGTGGAGTTCGGATCGCCGCCCATGCGGTCGGTCAAAACCTGGCGAATGTTGTTCCACTTGTTTGCTTCAATGAGACGCTGGATCTGCCACTCGCCCGTCGCGTCGTCGTTGAACTTCTTGGACAACTCGCGGAGCTTGAAATCAACCGTACGAGCTTCATCCAAGTGCGCGGCACCAACGAGCAAGCGATGTGCCTGCAGCGGACCGGCAGCGCCGTCGTAATCCTCAGCCGCCAAGGCATCCAAGCCCTCAGCAACCTTGGCAGCAGCATCCGCATCGAGCGTGGCATTCGCGATCAAATAAGGATCAAGTGAAAGCGCATCGATCTTCACAGATTCCATGTAAAGACGAGCGGCTTCAGCACCTTTCGCAAGTTTCGCGGCTTCAGCGTAAAGCTTTTGCGCTTCAGAACCAGAAGTCGCTTCGGCCTGAGCTTCAAGCGCAGCTGCATCCGCTGCAGGCTCAGCTGCTTCAGCAACTTCTTCCGCGGCTTCCTGGGCTTCGGCCACCGCTTCCGCAACTTCCGCTGCGGCTGCTTCAAATTCCGCGGCTGCTTCCGAAACCGGCGCTTCTGCCACTGCTTCCGCTGCTTCCTGAGCTTCGGCCACCGCTTCCGCCACTTCCGCTGCGGCTGCTTCAAATTCCGCTGCTGCTTCCGAAACCGGCGCTTCTGCTACTGCTTCCGCTGCTTCCTGAGCCTCGGCCACCGCTTCGGCCACTTCCGCTACGGCTTCTTGAACATCAGCAACTGCTCCAGAAACTGGCGTTTCAGCAGGTGCACCAGCCAACGCTTCATAAGCAGCGCGAAGTTCTTCATCGCCCGGCGCGAGTTCCAACGCCTGCTCAAAGCACTGGCGAGCGGTATCCGCATCGTTCATCTGATCGCGAAGAACAACGCCCAATTCCTTCAACAAATCGAGGCGAGCGCTTTCTTCGAGCGTGTTTTGCAATTCAAGATCGATGAGTTGCGCAACAGTTTCGTAGTTTTCGTAGCGCGTGTAAATGCGGCGGCTGGCTTGGGGCGCTTCAAGCAAAGCGCCTTCTTCCCCAGCTTGCTGGTAATTGCGAACAAGTCGGGGGCCAA